>JAJZZR010000465.1 GCA_021797465.1 Pseudomonadota bacterium
TTCGTCTCGGTCTTCGCATCGGATCTGCTCCTTCCACAGGGGAAATGTACAGCAGTCCGTCCACTTATCGTCGTGTCCGAAAAAACCGAGCCACCTCTCATCAAACCTTTGCGCAAGAGATTCTCAGTGTCTGCGGCGTTGATCCGCAGACCACACAGACGCTCTATTTTTCAGTCGCAACGAACCATATGGCATTCTGGGACGAGACGGGAAGAAAGGCTGGCTCCGGACTGTTCGAGACCCTCTGCTACACAAATCATTCCTGCGCGCCCAACGCCGAGGTCACGCCAATTGCCGGACGGCGCGGGACCGCGCTTCGTGCGATCACGGCGATCGCACCCAGTGATGAAATCACGTGGGATTATTTTTCACCCAACGATTATTCCATGCTCCCGTTTGCGGATCGACAACAATTCATCCAGGAGACGTACGGCTTCCGGTGCCACTGCGTTCGATGCCGACATCGCAAGTAGCGTCTTTACCGATTCAATTCAGAATCTGTGCTACCCCAACGCCGTCACGCTCTTCCTCGATCGCAGGAGCGTGATCCCGCCACGCATCTGCGCAACTTTCCCGACCCGGAACTGTTCGCGGTGACCGAGCTCGTCGCTCAGTCGCTCCTTGGCTTCCGAAGCCAGGCCCTCGACGAGGCGCCGCCTACTCAGTCCGGTGACCCAAATTGCTTGGAATACAGCTGCAGGAGGTACCCGACGACGTCCCATTGCTGGAGCGGTTGCGCGCGGTATAATCAGTAATTGGAGAGAGCCTCCTTCGGGGGTTAAACTGACAAAGCGCGACGCGGAGATCCAGCCGCCAGCGGTACCCGCACGCTATAGCCGTCGACCATGGCGCGTGAAGTATCATAAGCAGGAAGCACCGAGGCCTGTCCCCACGGATCTTCGGGCAGAAGAGGATGAAACTCATCCGAATGCAGGATTGAGACTTCCCGGTCGCTCCGAGACTACGGGCGAGCTAACATCAATGACGATGCTACCATTGTTGAATTTAGTGAATCCAGCAAGACATCGTTATTGAGGACTCCCCCCCCGGATTAGAGCGCGGCAATAGCCCCTGCGGGTGGGGGTCTCGAAGTAGCGAGGCATATACATGTCAACTTTCGAGTTGTCGGGCTGGAATGGCGCTCCTGCGGCAAGTTACCTGGTCGACGTCGATGGCCAGGAGCGCGAAAAGGAGGCCGTGAGGCAATTCTGCGCGACGCCTTTCCTGTTCGATGAACTGCTCGTTACCCTCGGGGTACCAGGGGAATTCCATTGGGTAATCCTCGAAGTGCCGCATGGACGCCTGATGGAGGATCGCATCGGCGACATTGACATCCTCGCCGGGCCACTAGCCTGGAGTGATGCGGCGGAACTCGATCCTCTGATTACCAAGAATCGCGAGACTCATCCAAACGCTCCGGGCTATTTGCACACGTACTGTGCGGCGGTCGAACTTGCCAGTCACGGTGGATTGATGTGGCCGCCTCCCTTGGATCACGTTATTGCCATCGAGGTGAAATGTGCTTACTTTCATCGCGACGAACAGCAAGTGAAGTCACAAAAGGCGTCTCGCTCCAAAACTAGGACAGCGCGGATGCAGATCGCAGAACTCCTGGAGGTCTTTCCGTTTAACCGCGTTGCTTTGCTGGATTTCATCGTTCATCCTCCTACTACGGGAATAGATGGACACGCCTGGTTGAACGCGTCCGATATTGCCGCCCGCTCTCTGGAACAAATGCGTCCGACGCTTCAAGGCCGCCTACCTAGCGATTCGCCAGCGGGACACTTTGTCATGTCTTGGGGTTCGGTTGAAGGAGGCACAGAAGCGTTTCGCGGCACCGGCACTGCGATAAAATTGCGCTCAGCCATCGAGAATCCTCGTTTGGCCGAACCGGCAATATGGGAGCGACGTAAACTGATGGAGGAGCGCCTCAAAGGCGTCCTGGCGGAGTACTCAAAGCCACTCTCGTTTCCGGTCCGGATGCATGCAGCAGCAGTTCACAAGGAATAAGAACGGTATGTGGACAGACAATGAAACCGACGTAGACTATCTAAACTTCTCCGGGGTGGCCGAGACAGTCGCCGAGCTCGTTGAACAGGCGAACGCCCGACCCATTTCAATTGGAATCTCAGGTGCTTGGGGTGTCGGCAAATCGTCGATGATCCGACTCGTGCAGCGCGAGCTAGAGGGACGCGACCCACAGCGAAAGAAGTTTCTTTTTGTGACATTCAACGCCTGGCTCTATCAGGGCTACGACGACGCGCGCGCAGCTCTGATGGATGTGATCGGAGGGGCGTTACAGCGAGAAGCCGAGGATAGAAAGACGGGGATCGACAAGACCAAGGAATTCCTGAAGCGCGTGCGATGGTCGCGGGTAGTTAAATTCACCGCTGCCGTCGGAGCCGTCGCGGCCGGACTTCCTCCCCTCACGCTCGTAGATGCCGGCTTGGATGCAGCAAAGAAGCTGCTCGCCGGCACGAGCGCATCGAGTGACGTTAATAAGTTAGAAGGAGCAGCAAGAGACGTCGACGGAGTTTCCAGGGCATTCCTATCTCCGAAGGAGGAATACTCGCCTCCGCAGGAGATCAATGCGCTAAGGGAATCGTTCGAAGCGGCCCTCAAAGAACTCCAGGTTACGCTAATCGTACTCATCGACGATCTAGATCGCTGTTTGCCAGAGACTACGATTTCAACCTTAGAAGCCATTCGATTGTTTCTGTTCCTTCCCCGCACGGCCTTCGTGCTTGCCGCGGACGATCAAATGATTCGGCACGCAGTGAAGAGACACTTCAATGGCATTGATGACGAACTGGTTACCAACTATTTCGACAAGCTCATACAGATAGCCATACGCGTTCCGCCGCTTGGAACAACCGAAGTCCGCGCCTACATGATGCTCCTCTACGTTGAGACCAGCTCTCTGGACGTTCCGGTCAGGGAGAAGATCCGGCAGGCGACTATCAGTCAGCTGAGACAGTCGTGGCAAGGCAAGCGCGTTAACCTCGCATTCGTCCAAGGCCTGGGCGAATCACTGCCTCCCGAACTCCTCACCCGACTCGAAAGCGCCGACCGCCTCGCCACCATTATGGCTGGTGCAAGTCGCATCCAGGGGAATCCTCGACTCATCAAACGATTCCTAAACATGCTCGCCATCCGGATGGCAATTGCCCGAGCGCACGGTGTCACCGTCGACGAATCGATCGTCACAAAGCTCCTGCTACTGGAGCGGTGTGCTCCACCGAAGGCCTTCTCTGATCTCGCTTCTGATGTAATGAAAAGTGTCGACGGGCGCGCAGACTCCCTACAGACCTATGAGGAAGCGATCCGGTCCGACAAGGCAGCAGAACTGCCTGCGCCATGGAACGAGTCTTTCCTGCAGGAGTGGCTTGCGCTATCGCCGCAGCTCGCAACGGAGGATCTCCGTGGCGTCTTGTATATAAGTCGCGAGCACGCGCCACTAATCACGCCAGAAGATCGCCTCTCACCAGCCGCCGCTGCGGTGCTCGAAGGTCTACAGGACAACCCCGCGATGGCCGGAACCGCGACAATGAAGCCAAGGATCGCGGACCTCGCTCCTCCGGACCGAGCAACCATCATGCAGAGCCTCCTGCTACGCGCGCGTCAGGAGCGGGCCTGGGGTGCACCCGACATCTTGACTGCCTGCCTTGCGATTGCCGACGCAGACGCGGCACAAGCAGAAAGGCTGGCTGCGTTCTTGATACAAATTCCAGCAGCGCAGCTACAACCCAGCATTGTTCCGAAGGTGTCGGGGCGCCTGTGGACGGAGCGGGTTTACAGCGCATGGAAGAACGCTGACGGCGTCTCCAAGCCCATGAAGGCCGCGATTAAACAAACTGAGTCCCAGGAATAGGGATGGGCACGTCACAATCAAGCAAAGGACCGGGCGGCGGTGTTCCGCTCATTCCGCCCTGGGTTCCCCCAACACCAGAAACTCCTGATCAAGACGGGCCACCTGGACAGTTCGACGGGCAGGAACTGGAATCCCTGCCCCCAGGATCGCCGCACCCCACGGCTCTCGCCCCGATGGGTAGGTTCAGTTCCGCCCGACTTTCTTTGGGAAAGTTTGCCAAATCAGGCAACGTCACAGACATGCGGCGCGGTGTCTCGAACTATGTGCGCAAAGGCTACGGGGGCCATGCGTCAGCCGCACGGCGGTTCGAGGGAACTACACGGACCGCCGCCTCCCTCTACGGCGCACTTAGCGGCCTTGCGACCGGGATATCAGGCGAATTTCCTGGGACGATTGATAGGTCATTCCTTACCGGCCGCTCCGCGCGCGAGGTTATCGACGCAGTAATCGACGCCGTGAGGCCGGTCGATGGCACACAAGACGCCGAGGCAAGCCGAGAAGCCATCAACGATGCATTATCCGATCTTCTTGAACGCTTCCCTGAAGCCGATTTGCTGACGCTAACCGAGGAACAACGCGATCTCGTCGTGGAGATGTATACTGCGGAGGACGTTTTTCGCAGACTTCAGCTCGATCTAGGAAAGCACATAGACGACAAGGCAGGATCCGTGGTGGAGGCATTGTCGCGTCTTACGCAAATCCGTGAGTACGTGCGAGAGGTCGTGGCGACGCGGTTCAAGAAACTACGCGATGCAGGAACAAGGTTGCAGAATGGTCATATCGCAGCAGTAGTGCGATCAGCACTGTTGTCGGCGATGGAAGTCTTTGAGATGCAGCGCACATGAAGCTGCTCTGCGCGCCGGCCAGGGCGAACTATCCTGGCATAGATTTTGATCTCCGAGTCGACCTCTTTTCGGATAGCGGATTTAAGAGTCGCGGACACATCGGCTCGCTGATCGCCGAACGGATGCGGCGCGCCAAGCTTAATCCATCCGTGCGCGCGTGGGATCTACTGTCATTGGCTCTCGCCGTTGTCGCCGCCGATCATGCGCACCACCGAAACGAAAGTCCGGATGGGTGGACACGCCAAATCGATATCACCGTCGCGGTTTGCGATCCAGCATTCTGGAATGCTCAATCCGAGCTTTTGCGGTATTTGCTGGGGTTCTTGACCACGGACGTGTGGAACGTCGAGTTCGTCAGCAAAGGGTTTGCCCCCGCACCACACCCATCGTCGCCTACATCCCCTGAGGATTGCGTAGTTCTGATTTCCGGAGGACTCGATAGTCTCATCGGCGCGATCGACCTCACTGTGGCCGGCCGCAAACCCCTTGCGGTCAGCCACATTGTACGCGGCGATAGGGAGAAACAGGGCATCTTCGCGAGCCGGATCCTCCCCAAGGCCTCACGTCTTATACAGCTCAATCACAATGTGACGGTGCCCCACCCAGAGACGCCGCCCTCCCAACGCTCCCGTTCGCTCATATTTCTCGCGTACGGTGTCCTGGCAGCCACCACGCTTGATCGATACAAGGCATCTCCGCCCCTCAACCTCTTCGTCTGCGAGAACGGATTCATCACCGTGAATCCACCGCTCACGGGATCCAGGGTCGGCAGTCTGAGCACAAGGACAACTCATCCCGTCGTACTGTCGCTCTTCCAAGATCTACTGAACGCCGCCGGCCTCGCCGTGCAACTGTCCAACCCGTACCAATTGCAGACGAAGGGAGAGATGCTGATCGGCTGCAAAAATCAGACATTGTTGGACGAGCTCGCGGCGATGAGCACTAGCTGTGGCCGCTTCAAGCAATTCGGGTATGTACACTGTGGACGGTGCGTTCCGTGCCTTATTCGAAGGGCGGCATTCCTTCGCGCCGGACGCCTCGACAAGACGAAGTACAAATACAAAACTCTTTCCATCAACAGTGCGCAACGGATGAGATTCGACGATGTCCGGTCCGCTAAGATGGCGATCGAGCAAGAGCGGAAGGTGGGCATAGAACGCTGGCTCGGAGCGACACTGGCATCTCGGCGCATCCCCCATGCGCCAACAATCCGCGATATGATCAAACGTGGACTCGCTGAACTCGATGCGTTCTTAACACAGCAGCAAGTAAAATGATCGACTTTCATTGCCACGTCGATCTATATCCGAATCCAGATGAACTGGTCCAACGCTGCGAGCGAGCGGGACTTTACGTCCTGTCCGTTACGACTGTCCCGAGCGCCTGGCGGGGTACCAAGGCCCTCTCGGGAACCTCAAAGAGAATCAGAACGGCGCTTGGACTTCACCCTGAACTCGCACATGAACGGGAATCGGAGCTTGGCCTGTTTGACGAGCTCCTACCCGAGGCGAGATATGTCGGCGAAATTGGGCTCGATCGCATGCCCGGAACGGAATCACGGTGGCCCGCCCAATCACGAGTCTTCCGCCATATTCTCGCAAGCTGCCAGCGCGATGGTGGTCGCATCATGTCCATCCATAGTCGCCGCGCGATCGACGCGGTTCTGGATGAACTGGAATCCTTTCCACGCGCCGGAACCCCGGTGCTTCATTGGTTCAGCGGGTCGCAAACTCAGCTCAAGAGAGCAGCGGACCTAGGCTGTTGGTTCAGTGTTGGGCCCGCAATGGTCAGGGGCCGACGCGGTCGTGAACTGGTCGCCAGGATGCCACGTGCACGCGTTTTGACTGAAACCGATGGGCCCTTTGCGCAGATGGATGCTCGTGCGGCTCAACCGTCGGATGTTTCGGCCGCGCTTCGAAACTTGGCAGACCTGTGGTCGCTATCTGTAGCAGACGTGAACAATATTCTAATGGGCAATTTTCGCAAGCTGATATCGTCAGCAGTTGGCAGCGGCGCACAATCGAGTTATTTTGGAGACGAAGTGCGGTTCTGAGGCTACGGAGGATGTCGACGATAGCGATGACGCCGAAGAACACTGGCACCCTGCTGATTTGGCGCACGCGTCGCGCTCGCGGAGGGTAGCGAATTCGTCTCCGGCCAAATTTTGTGCGCCGCCCGAGCCCTGGAGCCTCTCCAGATAAGTAACTAGATTCACAATGAGTTTCCGCAGCCTACTCATTCAACAGTGTGGCCGTAGATCCTCCTGGCGGCAGTCTTCGCGATTGAGGTGATCGCGCCTAGCGAGGAAATCGCATTGGATTATTTTTGGCCCAACGAGTTTTCGATGCTCCCGCTTTCCGATCGACAACAGTTGATCTACGAGAACTATGCATTCCAGTGCCACTGCGTTCGATGCCGACGGCATATTTAGAGTCTTCAGGGATTAGGAACGAATTGACTTTTTCGGGTCTTCGTGATTCAGTGTGGGTAGAAAACGGGGTTCCATGACGCGCAAACCGCTATATTCCCAGGATCCGATGCCCCTGGCAGGGGTGGTGAAATTTGGCATGATGGCCGGATGCCAAGAACTCGCAAACCGCGTCGTCTGGTCGATGCATACACATTCCCTGGCTTTCGTCCCAGAGCCACAGTGCAGGGGCTCTTCGGTGATCCGCACGCGCGGTTGGTCACCCTGGTTCGTCGGGGAAAAAACGATCTGCGGCGCATGTGGCACGGTTCACCGGGGCTGGTACGACCGCACACGGCGACGGGTTCGGGATCTGCCCTGCGGTCCGTACCGGATTTACCTGGACTTGGAAGTGCGGCGGGTCGACTGCCGTCGGTGCGGGAAGGTGAAGCGCGAGCGGCTGGAGTTCCTGCTGGAGAACGCGCTGCACACCGAGCGCTTTGCCCGCTATGTCGGGCGCCGCTGCCGCACCAGTACGATCAAGGACATCGCCAAGGAGATGAATCTCGATTGGCAGACGGTCAAGCGCCTGGAGATGCGCTACATGCGGATGCAGCTCGAGCGCGCTGCCAAACCCAGTCCTCAGGCGCTGGGGATCGACGAGATCTCCATCCGCAAGGGTCACGTCTATCGCATCGTGGTCAGCGACCTGCATCGGCAGCGGCCGATCTGGTTCGGCGGAGAAGATCGCTCCGAGCAGAGCATGGACGAGTTCTACCGGTTTCTCGGGGAAAAGAAGGCCCACAGGGTACGTCTTGCGGTGATGGACATGTGGAAGCCGTTCCGCAACTCGACCACCCGGCACGCCCCTCAGGCGGCAATCCTGTTCGACAAGTTCCACATCCTGCGTCACCTCGGCGATGCGCTCGACAAGGTGCGCAAGCAGGAATACGCGCGGCTCAGCGGCAAAGGCCGCGCGTTCATCAAGGGCCAGAAGTACGCCTTGCTCGCTCATCCGCACAATCTCGAGGGTTCGGCCCGCAAGAACCTCAAGCGACTGCTTGCCGCGAACAAACGGCTCAACACCGCATATCTGCTGAAGGAGTCCTTCGGGCAGATGTGGGACTATCGCAGCGAGGCATGGGCGCGGAAGTTCTTCGAGAATTGGCGGGCGCAGCTGAAATGGCAACGCCTGAAGTCGTACGAGAAGTTCGCCGAGATGATCGACCGGCACTGGGACGGCATCGCCGCCTACTGCGATCCGCGCAACAAGGTCTCGCTCGGCTTCGTCGAGGGATTGAACAACAAGATCCGCGTCATCCAGAGGCG
>JAJZZR010000077.1 GCA_021797465.1 Pseudomonadota bacterium
GTTCGTAAAGGTCCAAACTTGGAGCACGAAATCCGTGAGAAAGACCTATGGGGGCTTGACAGGGGTCAGGCCATATGAGCCCGGAAAATGCATGAATTCTGAAAAACAAAAGCCCCTGTCGTGGTAAAAAGGCTTTGCTACAAGGCTTTGCACCACTCGAGAGGCCTTTGCGTGACAGAGAATATCACGAGACAGAGTGTTCTGTTCCCCGACCTGTTTCGCCGCTCGGTGGCGGTGAAGTTCGACCAGCGGCACGGTAGTTCCGACGGCGGGGCGATTCTGCTGAAGGCGTGCGACGAGCGGCTGGGACTGACCGAGCGGCTGGCCTGTGCTCCGCAATTATTCGGTAAGTGATCCGTTGAGGCGATCGTGGCTCCCCTGAGCTCGTCGTGTGGCATGATCCCGTCATGCGCACAGGCTCGCCGCCCTATTCGCCCTGATTTGTGACGCCCTGCTGTGGCTGCGGCTGACACTGCGCTCGACTCGTACGATCCAAGCAGAGAATCTTTTCCTTCGTCGACAACTGGCTCTGTATATCGAACGGGGCATCAAGCCACGGCGCATCGATCCGGTCACCCGAGTCCGACTGACCCTGCTGTCGAAACTCTTCGATTGGCGAGACGCCTTGGTCGTCGTTCGCCCGGAGACTCTGCTCGGCTGGAACCGCAGCGCCTGGAAGCGGCTGTGGCGAGTGAAGTCCGTCCCGGCCGCCCAGCGATTCCTCCTCAGCTGCAGGGAGTGATCCGGCGGATGGCCACGGAGACTCCCCGCTGGGGCGAGGAGCGCATCGCGAATGAGCTTCTGCTGAAGCTCGGCATCCAGGTCTCCCCGCGCACCGTGCGCAAGTACATGCCTCGGCATCCTCCGGGCCGTTCACGAGGGGATCTACGCTGGTCCACCTTCCTGCGTCTGCACGCCCAGGGCTTCTTGGCCTGTGACTTCTGCCTCGCCATCACGGCGAGTTTGCGCATGCTCTACGTATTCGTCGTGATCGAGCATGGGAGCCGTCGGTTGCTCCACTGCAACGTCACGGCACATCCCACCGCTGCGTGGACTCTGCAGCAGCTGCGCGAGGTGATTGGCATCGATCATCGATACCGATTCCTGCTCCATGATCGCGACAGCATTTTCTCCCGAGACCTCGATTCCTCGGTCCACGCCCTCGGGATCGCGGTACTCAGATCCGCCCCGCACTGCCCCAAGATGAACGCCCTCTGCGAGCGGGTCATCGGAACTCTACGCAGGGAGTGCCTCGACTGGCTCATACCGCTGTCCGAATCGCATCTGCGCAGACTGCTGAAAGACTGGGTCCAGCATTACAATCGCGGCCGCCCACATATGGCCTTGGGACCAGGCATTCCTGATCCTGCGCCCACCTTCTTCCCGAAGCCCTGTTCACGACACCGTCGCGGTGAGTCCTACGCGGTGCAAGCAGAGCCAATCCTCTGCGGACTCCACCACGAGTACCACTTCGTTGCCGCTTGATTAAATTTTTGCGGAACACAGGAGTCCATATATCGGGGGCTAGAGTTACCGAGAAATCCTACCGGGACTCTTGGCACCAAAATCAAGGGGACCCCTACTGCCTTGCTCAGGAGCCCAATATTCTCCGAAGGAGTTCGTCATCCGCAACCACCTCGTCGTAGGCGATTTCCACGAGACGAATGCCGTATCTGTCGCACAGAGCCCGCTTCCTTGCGTCTCGCTCCCGAAGTCTCCGAAACGCTTCGTCGCCGCCGAATCGACCTATCGGTTTGAAGTGCTGCGCTCCTTGATATTCAACTGCAACCGAAAGCTGTGGCAACCAAATATCAAGATGCTGCCGTCCGAGCCAGTGTGGTTGACCATGGTGAATGACCTCCCTGTCGGAGAAGAGCTTGCGTATTCGAAAGAGGAGTTCCGTTTCGCTTACCCAGCCCTCGCCGACAGGCGCAATGCCATAGGCTGCGCGCACATGATTCTCGGCGGCACGGAGAATGCCGAAAAGCGTTTTCCGAAAGTCGCACGTAACGTCGAGCTTCTGAAGTAAACTCCTGCGCACAGGATCCCAGCGCAGTTCATGATGATTGATCTCAGCCCAACGTTTCTCGGCCATCTGAGCTGGACCGCCGCTACGCTCGACGAACTGACGGAACTGCATACACCCAGAATAATCCGTGTTAGCCCCGCGCCCGAGACTCCGGAGTCTGGTCTCAATTTGGCGCCGATGTCGCGCTTTAAATTCATCTGCGGTTACCGGGCTCTCAAGTC
Source organism: Pseudomonadota bacterium (assembly GCA_021797465.1). Lineage (GTDB taxonomy): Bacteria > Pseudomonadota > Gammaproteobacteria > Steroidobacterales > Steroidobacteraceae > 13-2-20CM-66-19. The sequence goes on from JAJZZR010000077.1 coordinate 2,251, forward strand.
GCTTGCGGAGCGCTTCACGTGGATCAAACCAGTGGATGCGTGGTACCGGGACAGATGCCCATCGCCCCGCGTCAAAGTCGTAATACTGTACGTGCGCGGGATGTCCGAAGATTGCGCACTCCTCTGGGGTCAGCTCTGAAGCTAGCTTGATCTTTTCAATCGCATGATCCCGGAGCAGATCCCAAGTTGCGTGCGTCTGAAGAGCGGCCTCTATCTCAGCCTTATGCTCGACGAAAAATCTCGTGGCGGGCATGAGGGAGAGTGCCGGAACGCGGTAAAGTTCCCACGGTTCCGGCGCAGCGCCGCAGGCGTACGCCAAAGACCAATGAGCGTCGAGCTGGTGACTGCCTAACTTCTCGGGTGTAGCCGCCACCCAGTTGCGCAGAGTCCGCAGAAGCGTGTCTATCTCGGCGGCGGTCATTCCCATTTGGAGCGTTGCGATTCCTGGTCCGCCTGTGGCTCTTGACGAACTAAGCACCGTGTGGACGCGGTCTGCCCGCGACCACCACCCACGCAGAAACTCTTCAATATTCTGTAAAAATCGCTGGATGCAGCTCCCGGCAATTCTCGCGCCGCGGGCTGCGGTCAAGGTCTTCATCGGAGCGTAGGCGTCTCGGAGAAGCGTGACACGAGTTCTATGAACAGACTGCCAGGGGTAACGGTCTTGCCCTCAGTGCGGGAGCCGCAGTTTGCGCATATGAGCGACCGGCGCGGCACCCTGAGACCCCTGAAGAACCCGAAGGCGAGGGATATCAGAATGAGCAAGATCAGGACGGCGACCGGTGCCATTGCCTGTCCTGCGGCGCCGCTAGCATTTTGCTGGGCAGTCGAATGCCCCCAGGCATTCGAGGCAGCTCCGAAGAGGGCGGCACAGAGAATCGCAAGACCAGTGAAACGAACCTTCATGGCGATTCTCGTTGCCTACCCTACCAATGCCTGCCCACTCAGTCGACATGCTGCGATGGCTTGTCATCGTCTAAGAGCTTTAGCAATTGGGCTGTGATGCGCTCCGTCAAATACCAAAACGCCTGCTCCGTGAGAGGCCCTGACTGGAACCACGCCTTGGCGTCCCTCTTGGACTGAAAGATCTGCGCCTGTTTAGACACGTTCCACTGGTCGCCGCCCAGTGGTTTCCATGTCAGCATATACTCGGAAACGAACTTGCCACCATCGGTCTGATAGACCGCGATCCGGGTGCGGTATAAAGGCTCTACGCCCCGATTTAGCTCTACGGACGCCAACTCGACCCCGTTGAATTCAATCGGTGGCACGTGATCGCAGGGTAGTCGATATGTCCTAGCGTTAGCGCGAACTTCCAGTTCGCTAATGTCCGAATTGTCGGTCGAAGACTTGTGCAGTCGCGCCGGTGGATCTTTGTCCATGCCGTCACCTGCAAACCCAAATTGCCTCATAGAATCGCACAGTGCCAACCTAGCGCCGTCGCCGATTTGTTGCAACGTTCTGGTTGATTTGAATTGTGCGGACCGCACGCAATTGGGCCGAGCAAGCCACAGTAGTACTGCCTCAGGAAAGTGCGCGGTCAACCTCGTCACCGCCATGCTGGCGCTACGGCACCGGAGGTGACCCGGATCCGAGCAAATTCGCGACCTTCGACTGTCCCACCGCCCCGGGCTGGTAGTACTTGAGCGTAGTGGCCACATTCTTGTGGCCCGTGAGCTGCATGACCTCTCCCAGGGGCACCTGCTGATTGCCCGCCTCGGTAACGAACCCCGAGCGCAGCGAGTGCGCGCCGAAAACGCCATCGAGGCGTGCGATCTTCGCGCGCTGTTTGACCATGCGGTAGATCGCCTGGGCGCTCAACCCCTCGGTCGCCTTGCCGCGCACGACCCGGCGGAAGATCGGGCCGTCGCGCACCCCAGAGGCGTTGAGCCAGGCGGTGAGCGCTTCGGCCGCGACCCCCATGATGGGCTTCCCCGGCTCTGAGGCCGCGCCACGACCGCTCTGGTCGGTCTTCGAGTGCGCCAGGCGGTAGACGTAGCCCGCCTCGCCGACGCGCTCGAGGTGCTCCATGCGCGCATTGGCCACTTCCGATCGCCGCCGCCCGCCGGACGCCCATGCAAAGGTGAGGATCGCCCGATCGCGCATACCGCGCAGATCCTCTTTGCATGTCGCGAGTAGCCGCTCGAGCGGGGAGCGGGTGAGGGCGGCCATCCGACGCTGGGGCACTTGCCTCAGCGCGTAGCCGCGGCGGACACGGCGCAGGAACTCCCGCACAGCCGGGTCCGCCAGGGGGTTCTTCGCTCTCTTCATCGCGTGGACTTTGGAGAGCACCGAGAGGCGGTGCAGCACAGTGGCGAGCGAGAGCGGGCCGCGCTTGTGCTTGTAGCCACCTGCAATGAGCGCCGCATCGATCGCCGGCGGCAGGTCGTGCACGAGCTCGATGGGCCGCGTGCTGTGTGCGCTGCGCTCGGCAGCGCGCTCGAGGTGGTCGACCACGAATTGCATCACCACCGCGGGGGCGATCGGAAGCGTGAACGTCTGCCAGTAGCGCAGCCGATACCAAGCCGCCCAGTACTTGAGCGCGCTCTGGTACGAGCGACGCGTATTGGCCGACTCGCCCTGGCGCAGAAACGCGCGAACGGCCGATTCGGTCTCGGCTGAGAGCCTCGAGGGGTCGAGCGCCGGGACGCTCGTGTGCAGGCGCAACGGCGCCGGCCCGGGCAGTGCGGTTGTTTTTCGAGGCGGCGCCCGCCGGCGCTGGAGTTGTGCTGTGAGGACCAATCATTGATGTCACCAGCCCAAATTATCACGTAACATGCTGATTCGTCGGTAATTCCGGGTGACATCTTTTGTTCGCAGTCCGCGCCCGATCGCGCCGAAAAAGCGGATTTTGCCTGCTCTGGGAGCCAGGGTGACATCAATTAATAGTCCGCGCGATCAGCGCAGTGCGGCGGTCGCGGCGCCCCCACGGATTACCCGGTTTTCCCAGTTTCCGGGGACCGGCGCTTGCCTGCCAGTTCCGTCAGCGAAGGCATACTGGTCCCGGCGCAGGTCTGTCCGAGAGATCAGTGCCCATGCAGACCCTTCGGCGCCGTGACCCGTAGGACAGCGCGCCCATTGCTGAGACTGCGCGGACGATTGGCCGGCTGCTTCGTGTTCTCTTCATGGTCGCACGCTGCCGCTATCCTCCACCGCGATCGCGATCCACAGACCGGACCCGGCCACCAGTGCCACCGTGATCCAAATCGCCGGCAACGCCGCGTGCGCAAATTGGGCAATCGACCCTAGAAGCAGCGCGCCGATGGCATAGCCCGTGTCGCGCCAATACCGGTACGTGCCGAGAGCCTTGCCACGAATGAGAGGCGGCGTCCGGTCGGACATCGCGGCGATCAGGTTCGGATAGAGGAGCGCCATCCCGACCCCCATGATCGCAGCAGCCGGTAGCCACAGGGCCGCCCCTCGCCCAAGTCCCGTAAAAGCGATTCCTCCGGCCAACAGGAAGAACCCCACGACCACCGGCCGCTTACGCCCGATGCGATCGGCCAGATGTCCGGTCCAGAGCTGGGACAGTCCCCAGGTCACCGCATAGATTCCCGTCAGCCCGCCGATCTCCACTAATCCCGCGCCATATGCTCTGAAGTACAGCGGGAACATCACCCACACCAGGGTATCCGCGATCTTGTTGACGACCCCGCCTTGGCACAGCGCTCTGCCACCGCGGTCGCGAAATGAGATTCGGATGAAGGTCGCGGTAAGCTTCTGGGAATCGTCCACCACGGGCCGAGTTCCGTGAACTTCGGCATGTTCGGCATGGACCCACGCCAGCGTGTCACGGACGCGAACGAGCGTCGCGAGCGCCGCGATGATCGTGACGAGACCGAACAGAAGCAAAGCCGGTCGGGCGCCGAGCTGGTGCGCCAGAAGTGCCGCCCCAAGTCCGGCGATCCCGACCGCAATACGGGGGATGTAGCCGGTGGCCTCGTTGATCCCGACCGCGAGTCCGCGCTGATGGCTGCTCGCCAGATCAATCTGACTGGTGACCGTCATCGTCCAGGTGAACCCCTGATTGACGCCGAGAAATGCGTTCGCCGCGAGAATCTACCACCAGTTGGGCGCGAAATAGATCAGCAGGGGGATCGGGATGGCGGCGAGCCACCCGGCGAGCAGGACGGGCTTGCGGCCGAATCTATCGGCGAGGTGCCCGGCCACGAGATTGAGCGTGCCCTTCACCAGACCGAAGGAGAGCACGAAGCTCGCAAGGAACAGAAATGCGCCGCGCGCCACCCCGAAATCGCGCGCCACCACCGGAAGGACGACGCGCTCCATGCCAATGACGAGGCCGACGAAGAATACCTGCAGCATCTGCAGGCTGAACTGTCCCCGATTCGGCGCGATGCCGCGCGTGTACGTCGCCATCGCGACGGCACCGGGCGCCTCTGCCCTCATGCGGCCTCGCCCGATGGCAGCCCGGCGTTTACGGCGCGCCGCTCAGCCGCGTCGGGCGGCGTTGGCGGGATGTTCTCGAGCATGAATGCCACGAAGCGCTCCGCCTCGGTAATTCCGAAAGCCGCGTTGTAGCGCCGCTCGAATCCGATTGTGGAGACCGGCTTGCCTGAGAGTCCGCGGCCACACACCGAGCCGGCCACGGCGCCTGGCAATACCTCGATGTGCTCCGGCAGAGCCTTGGCATGCAGCGCATAGTCGGCCCCGACTGCCGCGGCCAGCTCACGGCCGGCCGATCGATGATCGGCATGGAGGTGGGTATCGATGACCAGGCCAATCGGCGTCCCGGCCACCGCCGCGGCATCGACGTAGGGCTCGATCGGATAAACAGCATCGACAATCGCCGCAGCCCCTTTGCCGACACATCCCAGCAGGTACGACACGGCGACCGGATCTCTATGGAGGAACTGGCGCACGATTATAGCATTCCTCAATTTTCGGTACTTGATTATTCCATCGATTTGGCGAATGATTGATTGAAGGAATCACGATGTCAAGCAGTCGACCCAAGCAGCGCATCTACGCCCATCTCGCCGAGATTGCTTCGGCGCTGGGGCATCCCCATCGGCTGGAGTTGCTCGAGCTGATCGCCCAAGGCGAGCGCAGCGTCGAGGAGCTCGCCGAGCGCAGCGGCCTCTCGATCGCCAATACCTCGCGGCATCTGCAGATCCTGCGCCGCGCACGCTTGGCTGAGCCGCGGCGTGAGGGCAAGCGGATGCTCTACAGCCTGATCTCCGACTCCGACGTCATCAGTCTTCTCGGCTCACTCGGCCGGGTCGGCGAACGCAACGTCGCCGAGGTCGAGCGGATCATCAGTACCTATTTCCGCGCCCGCGATGCGCTCGAACCTGTCTCTCGCGACACACTGCTCGAGCGACTGCATGGCGAGTCGGTGACCCTCCTCGATGTCCGGCCTGCCGATGAGTTTGCGCAGGGCCATCTACCGGGCGCGATCAACGTCCCCCTCGCTGAGCTCGATGCCGCCTTGGCAAGACTGCCCAAGGATGCTGCCGTGATCGCCTACTGTCGGGGTCCCTATTGCGTTCTGTCCTACGAGGCGGTCGCCGCGCTGCGATCGAAAGGCCGTGAAGCCTACCGTCTCGAGGACGGCTATCCCGAATGGAAGGCGGCGGGGTTGCCCGTTGAAGCATAGGCCCGCGCAGCGCCCAGCCGTCTGCGCGCCAAGCAGGTGACGTGCCATGAAAATTCTATTCATCCTGAACGATCCGCCCTACGGTACGGAGCGCTGCTACAACGCGCTGCGCCTCGCCAATGCGCTCGGCAAGGCGGATCCCGCGACCGAAATCACGGTCTTCCTCATGGCTGACGCGGTCGGGTGTGCCAAGAGCGGCCAGAAGACGCCCGAGGGCTATTACAGCCTCGAGCGCATGCTGAAGCGCTTCCGGGGCGGCACCCACCAGGTGCTGCTCTGCGGCACCTGTATGGAAGCGCGCGGCCTCACCGAAGCGGAACTGGTCGAAGGCGCTCGGCGCGGGACGATGGATGAGCTGGCCGCGCTGACGCTCGCGGCCGACAAAGTGCTGGTGTTCTGAGCAATCCGGGGATAGTGCCATGACGGCGGCCAAAACCATTCTCATCCTG
>JAJZZR010000501.1 GCA_021797465.1 Pseudomonadota bacterium
CGGCGTCCCGGGCGGCGGCGGCCCCGGCGGCCCCGGCGGCCCAGGCGTCCCCGGCGGCGTCCAGGGCGGCGTCCAGGGCGGCGGCCCCGGCGGCGGCCAATTCCTCTCGCGTGGCACGCCCTCGCGCGAACCGTTCGGCTACTTCGAGCGCGTCCAGCGACCGCTGATCCGTCAGTAAATGCTCAACCTGCCGCGCGCACCACACCGCGTACAGTCGCTTCTCGCGGTCATAGCCCTGGACCGCGCGCAGGGCCCATAGTGCATCATCGAGACCGTTGCTATCCAGGATCATGAGCAGCGATAGCGGCTCATCGTCGGCTTCGGTCTTGCCGAGGTAAGTGAGCAATTTTTTCCATCCCTCTGCGCAGGGGGCGTGTTCGCGGATGGCGTTGAGCGTTGTTTTCACAGCATCACCCCAATGGCCGCGATGGCAATGACGGCCACTACCAGCGCCGCGATGGCCAGCAGCGCGTCGAGAAGGGATTCGTCGGATTCGGTGATGCGGCTCATAGGTTCGGCCCTTTCGCCTTCCGCGCACGCTCGCGTTTCATGGCGAGTTCTCGGTTGCACTGCGCGCCATACGTCGGGTTGCGGGGCGCGTAGGTGCCGCGCGTGCCGCTGTTCCAGAACATGCGCACAGGCAGACGCTTCGGCGTGGCTCGGCGTGCGAGCCAGTCGCGGCGGTTTTGGTAGTCGGCGCTCATCTTCCTCTCCCGTCGGCCCCATGCCGACCATGGGTGCACTTTATCTGCTGTAAGCGTACATGTCAAGCATTGTCAGCGGATTTTTTTTGTGCTAGCGTCCGAGGCATGGCAGACCCAATCAAAATGCTCAAGGCCCGCATGACCGGCCGCTCGCTGCGGTCGGTGGCACGGGAAATACCCTGCTCCGCGGCGTACCTCTCCGACATCATGCTCGGCAAGCGTACGCCAGGCCCCCGCGTGCTCGATTATCTCGGGCTCAAGCGGGAGGTGGACAAGTCGGTCACGTACCGATATCGGAGGCGCGGATAATGGGCGCCGATAGCAAGATCGAGTGGACCGACCACACGTTCAACCCGTGGGTGGGGTGCACCAAGATCAGCCCAGGCTGCGATCACTGCTACGCCGAGGGATGGGCGAAGCGTTCCGGGCTCGTCAAATGGGGCGGAGAGCGGCGGCGGACGTCTGCACAAAACTGGAAGCAGCCTCTCAAATGGCACGCATCGATCCCTGACGGTCAGCGGCGCCGCGTGTTTTGCGCATCGCTCGCGGATGTCTTCGACAATCAGGTGCCGGATGATTGGCGGTTCGACCTCTTCGAGCTGATCCGGAAGACGCCACGGCTAGACTGGTTGCTGCTCACGAAGCGCGTCGGCAACGCGAAACTGATGCTGCTGCAATCAGGCATGGACGGAGCTTACAACATTTGGATCGGGGCCACAGTCGTGACACAGGAGGAAGCGGACCGCGACATCCCCAAGCTGCTGAGAGTGCCGGCGAGAATTCGCTTCCTCTCATGCGAGCCGCTGCTCGGGCCAATCAATCTGGATTCGCGGTTGTTGCAGTTTCTGGATTGGGTAATCGTCGGCGGCGAGAGCGGCCCCGGCGCGCGGCCGTTCGTGCTCGGGTGGGGCAAAGACATCGTGCGCCAGTGCAACGCTGCTGGCGTAGCAGTGTTCGTCAAGCAGGTCGGCGCCAATCCGGTGAACCGCGAAGGCGAGCGGTGCCCGCATATCCATGACCGCAAAGGGAAGGTAATGGAGGAATGGCCGGAGGTGCTGCGTGTTCGAGAATTTCCGACAATTTAGGAGCTACGCATGCCCCTCCAGCGCTCCACGCTGCCCCACCATCGGCACATCACCGCGACCGGCTGGCTCACCCTCGGCCTGCTCGCGTTCTGGGTGGCCGTCGTGCTGCTGCTCGCGAGGTGCGCGTGATGCCTGCGAAGAAATATGAGTTCCCGCGCGAGGTCGGCGAGACGGTCGTGATTGCGGCCGACTCGCGCCAGGCGCTGCGCAAGGCGGCGCAGGCGGCTTACCACGCCGGCTACCTCAGAGGACACGTCCTGCGCTGCAAGCGGCTGAGGGAGAGGATGGCGGTGGAAGTGAAGAGGGTGGTGTGATTCAGCTCCGCCCCTACCAGTGCGCCGGCATAGCCAGCATCCGCGAGGCGTTCGGGCCGCTGCACAAGCGCGCGCCGCTGTATGTGTTGCCGACGGGTGCCGGCAAGAGCCTAACTTTCTCCTTTATCGCCCACGGCGCGGCCGACAAGGGCAACCGCGTCTATATCCTCTCGCATCGGCAAGAGCTGATCGACCAGATATCGGGGGCGCTCGACCTCACCGGCACGCCGCACGGGTTCATCGCCGCAGGTTACCCCACCCTCGACGCGCACGTCCAGATCGCGAGCGTGCAGACGCTGGTGCGGCGGCTCGACCGCACGCCGCAGCCTGACCTCATCGTGATAGACGAGGCGCACCACGCCAGGGCCCAGACGTTCGAGCGCATCATCCGCGAGTGGCCGCGGGCGAAGCTGCTCGGCGTGACTGCGACGCCGATCCGGCTCTCGGGCGAAGGGCTCGGGACCATCTTTGACCACCTCATCACCGGACCCTCCATGCGCGAGCTGATCGAGGGCGGGTACCTCGCGCCGTACCGGCTATTCTCGCCGCCGACCGTGGACGCATCGGGGCTGCACAAGCGCGGCGGAGAGTTCGTGACTGCCGAGGCCGAGGCACTTCTCGACCGTCCCGCCATCACCGGCTCTGCGCTCGAACACTACCGCCAGCACGCCGATGGACTGCCGGCGCTGGTGTTCTGCGTGTCGATCCAACACGCGAAATCAGTGGCGGACCAGTTCCGTGAGGCCGGGTATGCGGCGTTTTCCATCGACGGCACGATGGAGCGGACGGTGCGCCGCGGAGTGGTCGAGGACTTCCGGGCGGGAAGGATTAAGGTCGTCACATCCGTGGCGCTCCTGGAGGAGGGCTTCGATATGCCCGGCGCGCACGTTGGGATCTTCCTGCGCCCGACGCAATCGCTTGGCCTGTACCTTCAGCAGATCGGCCGAATCCTGCGGCCGTGCGAGGGCAAGACCCACGCGCTGTTGCTCGACCATGTCGGCAACTGCTATCGCCATGGGCTGCCGGACGAGCTGCGGCAGTGGGCCCTCGCGGCCGACGACGGCGAGGCCCGGCGCAAGCCGGGCGCCAGTGTACGCATCTGCGCGTCTTGCTTCTGCGCGCTGCCCTCTCAGGCCAAGGCGTGCTCGGAGTGTGGCTACGAGTTTCCACCGAAGCCCCGCGAGATCGAGCAGCGCGACGGCGAGCTCGCGGAGGTGACGCCGGAGATGCTGGCCGCTCAAGCGGCGCGACGCGCTGAGCGGCGCGAGCAGGGGCGCGCGCAGAGTTTGGAGGCGCTGCGGGAGATTGAGCGGCGGAAAGGCTTTCGGCGCGGGTGGGCAGAGCATGTCTATCACGGCAGGCTCGCTAAGAGGGCGCGGGCGTGAAGCCGCTCGCCATCGACCTTTACTGCGGGCTCGGCGGCTGGTCCTCGGCGTTGCTCGCGGAGGGTTGGGACGTTGTGGGCTTTGACATCGAGCGGCACGTCTACGGCGAGCACCGCTATCCCGCGCAGCTCGTGTTGCAGGACGTGCGCACCCTTCACGGGCGGCAGTTCAAGGATGCGGCGCTGATCGTGGCGAGCCCGACATGCACGGAATTTTCTTACATGGCAATGCCATGGTCCCGCGCGAAGCAAATCCGGCGCGCGCTGCGAGGCGAGGGTGACTTTCCCGAAGGCTACACCGGCTCGCGGACCGTTGCGGACCTGACAGCGCTGTTCGATGCTTGCTTTCGCATCCAAGCCGAGGCGTCTGAGGCTGCCGGCCACCATATCCCGCTCGTCGTCGAGAACGTCCGTGGGGCGCAGGAGTGGGTCGGGCGAGCGCGGTGGCGCTGGGGTTCGTTCTACCTGTGGGGCGACGTGCCGGCGCTGATGCCTTGCGCCGTTAAGGCCCGCAAAGGTATGGGCAGCGGCAAAACATGGTTCTATCAAAACGGTGGCAACGGGCGCTCCGCAAGCTCCCGTTCTTTGGAGAGGCGGCAGTGGAGCGCCATGATCGCCAAAATCCCCGACCCGCTGGCGCGGCATATCGCGCAGGTTTACCGACCGTGACCTCCGAGCGCGACATACAGGCGCAGATTTTGCTCGCGCTCTCCCACGGCCCGACGCGGCTGCTGCGCGTCAATGCCGGGGTGGCGTGGCAGGGGACGGTCATCGAGCGCACGCAGCAGCGGCTGGTGCTCGCGCGACCGTACGCTATCCGCCTCGCCGCGCCAGGCGTGTCGGACCTCATCGGCTGGACGCATGGCCGCTTCGTCGCCCTCGAGGTCAAGGGTCCACGCGGGCGCATCACAGACGAGCAGGCCGCCTTCATCGAGCTGGTGCGTCGCAGCGGAGGGCTGGCGGGGGTGGCGCGGTCTGTCGAAGAAGCTAAAGCCATCATTGAAGGGCGCGCGCCATGACCGACCCCCTCCGCTTCAACCCCACCGCGCGCCGCCAGCGGCTCAACGACCTCGCCGCGCAGTTCGGCCTCGACAACCACAGCCTCGGGCGCATCATGGGGCGCACGTCCGAGGCCGTCCGCACGTGGCGCACCGGGGAGCGGCAGGTGCCGGAGCCGAGCCTGCGGCTGCTCGAGCTGGAGTTGGGGACGAGAGGGCCGAGGGGTATTGCCGCCGCCGAACCTTGAGCGTACGCTAGCCCAGCGTCTACCTGCCCATGGCCCGGACTGATCCCCGGAACAAGCCGCGCAGGGAAAAGCTCCCCCGTCTCCGGCCGGACGCATTTAACCCAGGGGACGAGAGAGACGGTCATGACATCGCGTCCCATCCGCAGCCGTAACGCTTTTCGGCGCTGGCTGCTCTACATCCTCGACCTCCCCACCACGGCCACCTACGCCGAGATTCGAGCGGCGCTTGAGCGGCGCCTGGGGATATCGAAATGAAGCGCTGGACCACAGACGCCAGCGCCGAGGCGGACTCTCGGCCAGGACCGCTCGCTCGCGCCGCGCTGCGCTCGAGGCTATGCCCGTGGTGGCTCGCCAATCTCCTGCTCGGGTGGCGGCTGTGAGCCTCGCGATTACCCCCGCCTCGATAGAGGCGGTCGAGGCCCTCGCGCGCAGGTTTCCGGTATTCCCATGCCGGGCCACTGAGGAAACAGTCACTATCAACGGCCGGCCGCGCACGCTCAAACCCAAGACCCCGCTAGTCCCGCGCGGATTCCATGCCGCCAGCCAAGACCCGGAGCAGATCCGAAGCTGGTGGCGGCGCTGGCCGGACGCGCTCGTGGGCGTGCCCACCGGCAGCCTCACCGCGCTCATCGTCGTCGACTATGACAGTCCAAAGGCCGACCGCGCGGGCCGGGAATGGCTCGAGGCGCACGCCGATGCGCTGATGAGCACGCGCAGCCACACGACACTTTCAGGCGGCCGCCACTACCTGTTCCGCGCCAACGGCACACAATACCGCAGCGGGGCTTGCGTCGAGCTCGCCGGCAGCCGCCGCGGCGGCGTCGACATCCGGGCCGAGGGTGGCTATATCATCTGGTGGCCACTCCACGGCGGCACGGCATCCGGTGATCCGGCCGACCTCCCCCTCGGGCTGCTCGAAGAGCGGGCCATCGTCCCACGCGAAGTGGCCCCGCTGCCCGCGAACTCGCCCGCCCGCTGGCGCCGCGATGAGCGAGTCCTGCGCGACGTGCTCACTTACTTTGACCCGGCCGACTATGACGGGTGGATCAAGGCCGGCATGGCCATCCACCTCGCCTCGAGCGGGTCGGACGAAGGCTTCGCCCTCTGGCACGCTTGGTCGGCAGGCGAACTCACGGCCTCGGCGCCGACGAACTATGCCGGTGTCGACGACTGCCGATACCGGTGGGCGAGCTTCACTCCGTCCGGGTCAGGGGGAGCCGTGGTCGGCCTCGGCTCGCTCATCGTCGCAGCCAGGGCCAAGGGCTACGTTCCACGTGAAACGACCCCTGCCGACCCGCCGCCGGACGAGTCGCCACCCGTCGACGCCTATGTCGACGACCCGGAAGCGGGCGCGAGGCCGGCTGTAGCGGCACTAGATGACTTCTACGCCTACCTGCCAGCGCACCAGTATCTCTATGTCCCTACCCGCGAACTCTGGCCAGCGGCCAGCGTGAACGCCTCCGTGCCGGTCGATACCGGCAAGCCGAGCCAAATCCTCGACCTGAGCCGGCCCGTTCACCAGATGACGTGGGCACCCGCCGAGGGCATGCTCATCGAGGGTCGATTGGTCTCTGACGGCGGCTGGATCGCGAGGCCAGAGGCGCGGGTATTCAACCTCTACCGGCCGCCGCAGCCCGCCAGCGGCGACGTGCGGCTGGTAACGCCGTGGCTCGACCATATCGCCAGGGTCTATCCCGACGATGCCGCGCACCTGATCTCATGGCTCGCGCACCGCGTCCAGCACCCCGGCGAGAAGATCAACCACGCTATCGTGCTCGGCGGCAGCCAAGGCATAGGCAAAGACTCGCTGCTCGAGCCGGTCAAGTACGCCGTCGGGCACTGGAACTTCTCGGAGGTCACTCCGACCCAGCTCCTGGGCCGCTTTAATGGCTTCCTGAAGTGTGTGATCCTGCGCATGAGTGAGGCCCGCGATCTCGGCGATATCGACCGCTACGGCCTTTACGAGCACCTGAAGCCGTTCACTGCGGCGCCCCCTGACGTGCTGCGCGTCGACGAGAAGAACCTGCGCGAGTATTCGGTCTTCAACGTCTGCGGCGTCATCATCACCACGAACCACATCGACGGCATCTACCTGCCGCCCGATGACCGCCGCCATTATGTCGCCTGGTCGGAACTCACCAAGGAGGAATTTACCCCCGACTACTGGCGCGGCCTATACCGATGGTACCGGGACGGCGGCGTCGGGCACGTCGTCGAGTTCCTGCGCACGGCAGACCTGTCCGGCTTCGACCCCAAGGCGCCCCCGCCGCAGACCGAGGCGTGGCATCGCATGGTCGACGCCGGCCGCGCGCCCGAGGATGGCGAGATTGCCGATGTGGTCGACGCGCTCGGCTCCCCTGGGGCGCTCACCGTCGAAGACCTCCATCTCTACGCCTCGGACGATTTTCGCGCGTGGCTCAAGGACAGGCGCAACTCGAGGCAGATTCCTCACCGGCTCGAGGCCGTCGGCTACGTGCCAGTGCGCAACGAATATCAGACAGACGGCCGGTGGAAAGTGTGTGGTAAAAATGTCGTGGTGTACGCCAAGCGCCAGCTTACGCTTAGGGACCGCATAGCTCACGCTAAAGCGCTCTGCGAGGGTCGCCGTCCGTCAAGTCCGTGAAGTCCGTGATTCCCTATCTCTATCCACAAACTGACCAAAAATGAAGAATTCCTTAAAAATCATGAATCACGGCCGATCACGCGCGCGAGGACTTTAAGTGCGCGCGTAATGCGGGTGGGAGATCACGGACTTCACGGACGTCTCGGACCGAGGTCGCGGAGAGATTTCCGGTCCAGACTGTGGTTAATATGCAACTCTGTGGCGAAATTTGATGCGGCGGAGGCAAAGCGCCACGCCCGCACTCTCCGCTTTAATTCCCCTCCACCCTGTGATACCCTCACCGTATGTCGAACGAAAAACGCATCCACGCCGCGCATCAGCGAGCCTACCGCAAGCGCCAGAAAGCCAGGGGGCTGGTCGAGATTCAGATCTGGTGCTACCCCGACCAAGTCGCGCGGCTGCGGCAGTACGCCCGCACCCTGCGCTGGACGCCGCGGGATGCTCAGTCGTGACCAGGCGCGCGCTAATCCTCACAAGTGGAGATTTACATGGGCTGTGACATACACGTCTGCGCAGAGCGGCGAGACGGGGATCGATGGGTCCACGTTTCGATAGAGGCCGAGCCGTTTTCTAACCGCAACTATCGCGTTTTCGGATTCTTGGCCAACGTCCGCAATTACTCCGTTGTCCCACCTATCGCTATGCCGCGCGGATTCCCAGAAGACGCCAGCGAGGATGCGCGCAAGGATTACACCCATTGGGACTGGGACGCGCATACGCCATCTTGGCTCACGGTCGAAGAACTGACCAACTACGACTATGACCAGACGATTGAGGATCGGCGGTATATTCGCCAAGAGGGGCCTAATTACTTCAACGGAGCAGCAACATGCGAGCCTGGCGATGGAGAGCGGATGCCGCTACGAGAATTTCTCGGGGAGCAGTTTTTTAGTGACCTCACAGCGCTAAAAGAATCCGGTGCTGAGCGCGTAGTATTTTGGTTCGACAATTAGAGCCGCCGTGACCGAAGTCATGTGGTACGACCGCACCATCGCCATGTCCTACGACGGCATGGCCGAGACCGTGACCTTCGAGCTCGCCGGCCGGCTGGTGACGGCGCAGATGCCGTTCTCGGACGCGCACGCGCTCTGGGAGCTGCTGCAGCTCAGCTACCGCCGCGGCGTGCTCGAGGGGCTCGCGCACATGTCGAGGCGCGTGCGGGAGGTCGAGGTCGAGGTGCAGACTATGAGAGGGATGCCGTGAGCCGTCCCGCGCCATACTCCCGCCTCTCCACGCTCCGGGATGCCGCGCTCGTATTTGCGCTGCTGTGGCTCGCGTTCGGCTCCATCTTGACCGTCCGCCGCTGGTACGAGCGCCAGCAGCCGGCTGCGCGATGGGTGTCGATGCGCCTGCGCTGGTCAGAGCCTGACGGCCGCTGGCTCGGCGTGCGGCTGCATCGAGCCTATCGCACTCAGGAGCAGTGTGTGGCGGCGACGCCGACGACGACACTCGAGACGCTCGGTCGGCAGAGTTACCGCATGCAGTGGCAGTGTGTGAAGGTGTGGAGGGTGAGGTGAAAAAGTCCAAGAAAGTCCGCGAGGTCGAACCGCTGATGGGCACTGCAACTATTTGCACCCGCGCGCGCGATCAACTCGGTAGAACGACCGCGATAACTATGTTTGGCCAGGTGGTGTCCATGGCCGTCGCGCGAGCGATACGCGACTGGCTGATTAAGGCCATACCGGAGGATGAGGCATGAGCGATACCAAACCCAAGCCTTTCCGCGAAGTCGATCCGCTGCGCATACCCGGAGAGCTGAACGCTGTCCGCTATAGCGACTTGCATCTGCGCCTGAACGCGCCTGTCAGTGACTCTATGACGCTGCTCAACGTCGATGAAGCCAAGGCGCTCCGCGACTGGCTTAACGCGGCGTTGCCGGAGGACTCCACATGACCCTCGCCATCATCTTCTGCTTCACGCTCTGGACCGCCACGCTGGTGTTCGCATTCTGGTGGAGCGAGCGCCGCTACCAGGACGGCTACCACGACGGCTACAGCGACGCCGAGGAGTGGGCGCAGCGCACTACGAGCACGGCGGGAGATTACTTTGGAGGCGAGCCATGAACTGCAAGCAGGGCGATTTGGCGCTGATAATCGGGCCGGCTGGGCGATCTTGCGTGGGCAAGGTTGTGCGATGCGTTGAATTATTGCCGGTCGATACGAGATTTATCATCCCATCAGGACAAGTACGATATACCTCCAAGCCTGGCTGGTTGACCGATACTGTTGTGGTCGAAAATCCGGTTGACGGTTTGGACCTCCACAATCGCGGCGTCAGTGACCGCTTCTTGATGCCCCTCCGCCCTCCCGCCGCCGACGAAACCGACACCGCCGAGCGGGGCGTGACGGAGGGGCTTAGTCTTACCTAACATTGGAGTTAAACATGACACAGCTTGAAATCGCATCCCAAGTTATCCCATCGAGACATGCCATGCCAGACAACACCGACTCTCCGCGCAAGATCATCGAGGGCATCGTGCGTGCGCATCAGTTCGATTACGACGCCTCAGCCGAGGCCGTGCTCGAGGAAATGGCCGAGAACGCCGCGCTGCGCGAGTACGTCGAGGCCGAGGGCGCGCGGTATTGCGTGCGCTCGGTTGCCAGCGGCAGCCGAAGAAGCAGCTCCGGGAGCTCAGAGGGCTCTCCTGCCGCTGCCGGTCAGCCGTTCAGACGACACTACACGGCCATTGCGACGTTCTTGGACGATTTCACCCTTCCCGGCGGCATGTCCATCGGCGATGCGCGAGCAATCGACATCAAGAAGGCCATCGAGTATTACGGCGCGCAGGAGGCCGGCATGCGCAAGCAGCGCAAGTTCCTCGAGGCTGTGGGCAAGAAGCTGGCGGCCGGCAAGCGCGTGCGCGCGGTATTCTCAGCCGCGCAGTTGATGCGCATGCAGCGGGAGGCACGATGACAGCGAAGGTCAGCGGAGGGGGGAGGGTCAGACCCGGCGTGCCCGCAAGGGCCATCAGCGCCGTGCCCTCTCCCCTCCCCTCAAACTCCGGCGGACGGGGGAAGGCCAATAGGCGCTTGCCTGCGAAGGCCAGCAGCGCCGTGCCCTCTCCAGTCCGCCGGTCCTCGAAATCCGGGAAGCGGGGGAAGGCCACTGCGGTCGTGCCTTCGAAGGCCAAAAGAGTGGCGCCATCCTCCGCTTCTCCGGACCTGAAAGCGCGGAGGGGAGGCCGCGTTGTACGTGCCAGCAATGGCCACACTGAGACTGCCTCCCCTCCCGCCCTCTCGCCCACCATCGACCGCGTGTTCTTACTCTACGAGCAGCGGCGAGACCTGCTCAGCACCGCGTCCGGCATGACCAACCGGCTCAAGGCGCTGACGAAGATCAGGCGCGGGTTGCCAGTGAGCGCGAAGGTGTCGGAGGCGATGATCCTCGAGACCCCCTACCCGCCCATCGATACGCTGCTGTCCGCCCGCGGCGTGCTGCGCGACCATCTCGGCAAGATCGAGAAGGAGCTCGAGCAGTTCGCCGAGGACCTGCCGGCCTATGCGTCGTTCTGGAAACCGCAGCGCGGTCTGAGCGGGCTCGGGCTGGCGCTCATCGCGGGCGAGGCCGGCGACCTGGCCGGCTACTCGACGCACTCTAAGCTGTGGCGGCGGTTCGGCTTGCACGTTGACGGTGACGGCCGGGCCTATTGGAAGCGGCGTCCTGGGCTCAGCGCTGAGGACTGGGAGACTGCCGGCTACTGTCCGCGTCGCAGGTCGATTATTTTCCAGTTGACCGACTCGCTGCTCAAGGCGCAGATACGCAAGGACGAAAACGACCCGGAAAAGCGCGTGGCGCTCGGCGAATATGGCGCGCTATACCTGCGGGAGAAGGCGCGCCAGCAGGAGAAAGCCAAGGCCGAGGGTCTGACGGTCTGCCCCGCCGCGAAGATTCCAGCCAAATCTGCATCCAAGTATCGCAGCGATGGTCATATCCACAACAGAGCCGCGCGGTATGTCGGCAAGAAGCTGCTGCGCGATTTGTGGAAGGTTTGGAGACGGGAGGCCAGCATCGTGTTGCCAAAAGGCCATACGGCATATGCCTCCCGCTCTCCATCGAAATCGGCGGGGAGGGTCAGAGTGCCCGTGCCCGAAAGGGCCAGGATTGCGTTGCCCGCCCCGCCGTCCTCTCCTGCAACGTGACGAGGTTCACATGTACACAACCATCCGCAAATCCCTGCCCGCCGTGCTCTTGCTATCCTGCGCCGCCGCACTAATCGGCGTGGTCGCGGCCGTACGCTACGCATCGGTACCGCTGCACATCCCGGCGCGCGAGTGGGTGATAATTTTCTGTCTCGCGGCGTTAAATACATGACTTGACCGCCTACTCTGCCGCGAGGCACCATTTGAAACGCTAACGGCTGCGGCGATATTCTCGGCGCATGTCAGAGTACGTCCCGTACAGCCCCGAATTAGGTCGGAAAATCTGCGAACGCATCGCGAACGGCGAAAGCCTGCGCAAGATATGCTCAGAGCCGGGGATGCCGGCGCGCATGAGCGTGTTTCGGTGGATACGCGCAAACGGTGATTTTGCCGAAGAATATGCCGTCGCCCGGCAGATGCAAGGCGACTACATGGACGACCTGATCCTCGAGACCGCGTACGAGTGCACCCAGTCTAACGCCAAAGCCTCGAGCGTAAAGATTTCCGCATTCCAGTGGCGCGCCATGAAGCTCCGGCCCAGGGAGTACGGCGAGCGCAAGTCGGTCGAGCTCTCAGGCCCTGACCGCGCGCCCCTCACCAGCGTCAACCTAAACACGACAAATCCGGTGGAAGCGTCCCGCGTCTACCAAGAACTCATCGCTGGAAAATAATGGCCGCGTCCAGCGCCTGCCGCGTTGAGGACGCCTTCGACTGGGGGGCGCCGGATTACGTCAGCATTCTCCAGGCGCGCGTCGATCGGCTGAACCGTATCCGCAAAAACCCGTCCTGCATGCCGGCGCTGTGGGCGTACTACCGCGACAACCCGGCGGACTTCATCTCCGACTGGGGGTGCACGGTCGATCCGCGTAACGTCGCGCGCGGCCTGCCGTCGTTCCTGCCGTTCGTCCTGATGCCCAAACAGCGCGAACTCATCAACTGGATCATCGAGCACTGGCGCGGCAATCGCTCCGGCCTCGTTGAGAAAAGCCGCGACTGCGGGGCGAGCTGGATTGCGATGGCGCTCTCCTGCACGCTCTGCATATTCCACGACAGCATGATGATAGGCGTGGGGAGCGCGACCGAGGACAAGCTAGACAGGTCCGGCGACCCCGATACGCTGTTCTACAAGGCGCGCATGTTCATGACGCATTTGCCGTCTGAGTTTCGCGGCAAGTTTGACCCAGACAGGCACTCGCCGTACATGCGTCTCTTTGTGCACGACACCTCATCGAGCATCACCGGCGAGGCTGGAGACAACCTCGGTCGAGGTGGCCGCAAGGCAATCTACTTCGTGGATGAGGCGGCGCACCTATCGCATCCCATGCTCGTGGATGGCTCACTCATCGCCACCACAGACTGCCGCATCGACATGTCGAGCGTCAGCATCGAGGGGATGGCGAATCACTTCGCGCAGAAGCGGCACAGCGGCCAGGTCGATGTGTTCACGATGCACTGGCGCGACGACCTGCGCAAAAACGAAGCGTGGGCCGAGAAGAAGCGCGAGACGACAGACCCGGCCATCTGGAACTCTGAATACGAACTCAACTACATGGCGGCCGCCGAAGGCACCATCATCCCGTTCCAGTGGATTCAGGACTCCATCGGAGCTGCGCAAAAACTCAACATCAAGCCGAGCGGCGTCAAGCGTGGCGCGCTCGACGTGGCTGACCAGGGCCGCGATGTCAACGCATTCGCCGCTCGCTATGGGATAGAGGTGACGCACTGCTCAACGTGGTCTGGAGCAGGGTCTGACCTATTCGCCACCGCTGAGCAGGCATTTATGCTCTGCGACAACCTACAGCTCGAAGGCTACGACTACGACGCCGACGGCTTAGGCGCGGGCATTCGCGGTGATGCCACGCGCATACAGGCGCGGCGCAAGGACCAGCGGTTGAAGCCGCTCTCCGTAGTGGCGTTTCGCGGGTCCGCCGGCGTGCTCGACCCAGAGCGCAAGGTCGAAGGCACAGACCGCACCAATCTCGACATGTTCCAGAATCTAAAGGCGCAGAGCTGGTGGGCGCTCAGGCGCAGATTCGCCGAGACGCACAACGCCGTCACCGGCAAGAAGTACGACCCGGACGCCATCATCAGCCTGAGCCCAGGGATTGCGAACCTGACCGCACTTGTGAACGAGCTGGCGCAGCCGCAATGGAAATACTCGACGACCGGCAAGTTGCAGGTGGACAAGGTGCCGGACGGCGCGGCGTCCCCGAACAGAGCGGATGCGATCATGATGCTCTTCGGTGCGCGCCGGCTGCCGATGAAGATAAACCCAGCGCTGTTCGAAATGGCGTGACCCCATGGCAACCCGAGGCGCAATTGTGAGCACGAACACATCGACACCGAACCGCGTGATCCCGCGCAAGTGGGCGCCAGACAAGAGCGGTCAAGACATCCTGCGCAGAGCGATCATCTCCGGCCAGCACGAAGCCGAATCGCAGCAGCAGGCGATGCGATTGCTGCGGGGCGAGAGCGTGCCGGGTCGCGACCGCAAAAAGCTGACCTCGAGAGCGCGATGAGCAAGCATCAGCGGCCAGCTACCGTTACCCCAAAGCGCAACGGCGCGCCTCCTGAGACGATGGCGGCACTGCGCGCGATGATGGACCAGCTCCCGCGCGAGCGCGACACGTTCCGCCACGAGCTGCGCCTGCCAAGCACGCCGTTCGGCTCGAAGCGCAGCACGCAGGTCATGGCGCAGGACGGCAGCGTCAAAGACATCGCCATGGACGATGCTGGGCCGTACCCCTATGGCGGCTACCTCAATACCCAGACCGTCGCGGGGCAGTTGCAGTTCGGCCTCTACTTCCCTGGCTACCCCTACCTCGCCGAACTCGCGCAGCGCACCGAGTATCGCCAGCCGGTCGAGACGCTGGCCAAAGAGATGACGCGCCGCTGGGTCAAGTTCAAGAGCAAAGGCAAGGACGACCTCAAGGACAAAATCTCTCAGCTCGAGGAAGAGTTCGAGAGATTCAATATCCAACTCCTGTTTCGTAAGGTCACCGAGCACGACGGCTACTATGGCCTCGGGATGATCTACATCAAGGTCAAGGGAGACTCGACGCATCGCAACGAGCCGCTGGTGGTGGACGAACGCTCCATCCAGAAAGGCGACCTGATCGGATTCAACACCGTCGAGCCGATGTGGATAACCCCGCTGGTGTGGAACTCAATCGACCCGACAGAGCCGACGTTCTACAACCCGGAGAAGTGGGTCGTGCTCGGCATGGAAGTCCACCACACGCGGCTGCTAAAGTTCCTCTCGCGCGAGGTGCCGGACATCATCAAGCCGGCATACAACTTTGGCGGCATCTCGCTGACGCAGCTCATCGACCCGTACGTGCAGCGGTGGCTCAAGACGGTCGGTTCAGTCAACACGCTCATCAACAATTTCTCCATCATCACGCTGGCGACAGACATGGCCACGGTGCTGTCCGGCGGTGACGCTGCGGCAGCGCAGAGTTTCCTCGACCGCATGAAGCTGTTCCTCCAGCATCGCGACAACCAGGGCCTGTTCCTGCTCGACAAAAACAGCGAGGAATTGAGCAATATCCAAGTCGCCATATCCGGCCTCGCCGAACTGCAACAGCAAGCGCTCGAGCACATGGCCTACCCGACGCACGAGCCGCTGGTGATACTGACCGGCACCGAGCCGTCCGGGCTCAACACCTCGAGCGAGGGGCAGATTCAGATTTGGCACAACTGGGTGCACTCGCTACAGGAGCAGATTTACCGACCGAACCTCGAACGGGTACTCAAGCTCATCGAGCTAAACCTCTGGGGCAAAGTAGAGCCGGATATCACATTCGACTTCGAGCCGCTGGCCGAGGTTACCGGCAAGGGCATCTGGGACGTGCAGAACGGCAAGGTGCAGAACCTCGTAGCGCTACACGCCGAGGGTGTCGTGGACGAGCAGGAGTGCCGCCAGTTCCTGGCCTCAGACAAAGACAGTGGCTGGGACAATCTCGACGTGAACAAGAAGATCGACGCGCCAGATCTCCTCAGCCAAGGGAACATGCGCGGAGAGATGATGATCCGGGGTTAACGTTCGGGATAGGGCGAGGAGAACTGCGGACGTGCCTGAACTCATACTCAAGCCGCTGCGCCCGAACGCGGGGTTGCAGGAATGGTATCGGCGAGAGCTGCAAACGATGATCGAAGCAATGGCGCGCTCGATGCTCTACCACGTGCGTGCGGCGTTCAACCGAGACGATCCGGCGATAGGGTTCGCGTCTGACGAAAGCGCTGTTCTCGACCTCAAGCGTGCGATGCGCAAGTGGGGCGACGTGTGGATTGACAAGTTCGACGCGATGGCCAAGCAGATCAGCGAGGAGTTCGCCGCACGCAGCGGCAAGGACTTTGACGCGCGCTTTCGCAAGATACTGAGAGACGCTGGATTTACGGTGAAATTCAAACCCACCGAACGCATGCGCGAGGCGTACAAGTCAGTCGTCGCAGAGAACGTCAACCTGATCCGCTCGATCCCGCAGAAGTTTCTCACAGACGTTGAAAGCTCGGTCTGGGTGCATGTCATGAAAGGCCACGACATGAACGGCTTGGCGCGCGCCATCCACAAGAACTACGGCGTGACGTGGCGGCGCGCATCGCTCATCGCTCGCGACCAGACGCACAAGGCGCACGCCATCATGGAGGAGGCTAGGCGGTCAGAGGTCGGTATCACTGAGGCCATCTGGGTGCACAGCCACGCCGGTGAGGTTCCAAGACCCGAGCACTTGGCGTGGGGCCGCGAGAAAAAACGCTACGACATCAAGAAGGGCATGTGGAGCGAAGTCGATCAAGAGTGGGTGTGGCCTGGAACGGCCATAAATTGCAGGTGCAGCAGCATGGCCATCATCCCGTGAAACAGAACACACTGAGCAGATTCGAGAAAATCCTACAGCTCAAAGCCAAGGGACTGACGTCACCGCAGATCGGAGAACGCCTCGGCGTTAGCGCCGAACTCGTGCGATGGACGGCGTGGAAGGCTAGGCACGCCATAGCGCAGGATGCGGCTCTCAAGCCGGCGACAGCGGAGTGCCGCACCGAAAAGATTTGATTCGCTAACGCTAACGTCAATAGCGTATCCCATGTGCCCCAGAAAACGCGCATGGGAACTTGGAAAAACCGACAGCAATTGGCTCAGGATTCGCTCCGCAGTGTAGATGCGGACGGACACATGCGCGTCGAGGAATCGCGCATCTCGAAGGCCAACGTCTGCCCGTACAAGGGCTCCGAGATACCGCGCTCAGAGGAATTAGGTCTTGACCCCAACAAGATCTATTACCTCTACCGCGACCCCGACGAGCTGCAGAAGGCAGCGCGCACATTCGAGGGCAAGCCGCTGCTCATCCGGCATTGCCCTATCGACGCCGTGGACGCCCACAAAGAGTTGTGGGTCGGAACCATCGGCAAAGTCACGTACGAGCACCCATACCTCATCGCGCGACCCCTCGTGGTTCTCACGAAAGAGGCCATCGACCTCATCGAGTCCGAGGAGCAGCGCGAGCTGTCGAGCGCCTACCGCTACGACGCGCTCATGGTGCCGGGCGTTTTCGACGGTCAGAAATATGACGGCCGGATGGTCAACATCCGAGGAAATCATGTCGCCATCGTTCCAGAAGGTCGTGCAGGTCCAGACGTGCACGTTGCTGACGAACTTCCCAAGGTAATCAAACAGATGCGTAACGCAACCCTGCTCGAAAAACTGCGTGGCTTCATCAAGCCTGGAGCCGACCTGTTCGCCATGGACGAGATCCTGGGCCAGGTGCCGGCGAAGTCCGTCATGACGCTCTCGAAGGACGAGAAGAAGGCCGCAGAGGATGAGGCCGTCGCGGAGAAACGCGAGCGCGAAGGCGAGGACGCCGAGCTCACCGACGAGGAGCGCGAGGAAGCCTATCAGCGCGCCCGCGACAAGAAAGCCAAGGCCAAAGACGCCGCCATGGACGCGAAGAAAGCTCGCGACAAGGCCGACGAGGACGATGACGACGAGGAAGAGCGCGACGAGGAAGAAGCCGCGCAGGACGCGAAGGAAGAGGACGACGACGAGCGCGACGAGGGCGAGGACGCAGAGCGCGACGAGAAGTCCGCCGATGCAGCGCGCCGCGCTCGGGACTCTCGGCGCCGGGCTCGCGACCGCCGTGCAGGCGCTCGGGATGCGCGCAAGGCTGCTCGCGATGCTCGCCGTGGCGCGCGCGACGAGGAGCGCAAGAAAGCGGGCGAGGATCGTCGACCGGCGAAGGACGCGACGCACCGCATGATCGGCAAGGTCAAAGGCAAAGACGCGCGCGGCAAGTTCGGCGGCCAGGACGATCACCGCAAAGATTTCGACCCCAAGGCGGTGGACGCGATGCGAGACGACATCAAGCGCGAGTTGACGAAGCAGTTTCACGAACTCGACGTTGCGCGGCAGGCCGTACGTCCGGTCGTGGGGCAGGTGTCGATGGCGCTCGACTCGGCCGAGGACGTGTACAAGTTCGCCCTCGACCATCTCGGCATAAACGTCCAGGGTGTCACGCCGTCGGCCTATGCGGCGCTGTTCGAAGTGCACCAGAACGCATCGCGGCGCTCAAGCGCGCCGGCGCACGCGATGGACAGCTCGAACGTCGTCGATTTTGACACTGAGTTTTTCGGCTCGAAGCGTCGGGCCTGAGGTAATACAACATGTCAGCAGTCACTTCGCCGGATGGATTCCAGACCACCGTCGTCCGCATGCCGGCACCTGGCGTGCCGGGGGATTTCGCCGGCGCGAACATCAAGGCCAACGTCATCGGCGGTCCTGGGGCGTGGGTTGCTCCCCCCTCTGGCACGCTGATCGGTGTCATGGCGTACGCGAACCCGGCGACGGGCTACGCGACCAACTACTTCCAGCCGTCGTCATTCCAGGGATTCGTGCACCGGGAAGGGCAGGCCATCATCACGCCGTTCCTGGCCTTCTACGGCCAGCAGATTCCGTCCGGCGACATGGTCACCGTCATGAACTTCGGGGAGTTCTGGGGCCTGTTCGAGGGTGGTGCGAGCATCGGGAACGTGGTCTACGCGAATCCGGTGTCCGGCGCGCTCTCAGGGGGTGCCAGCGGCCAGTCGGTCACGGTCAGCGGCGGCGCCGGCACGGTGGCTGGTGGCGTCTTGACGCTCACCACGGCGCCGACCAGTGGGGCGTACGCGGTCGGCCAGATCGTGTCGATGGCGGGTCTGCCGCCTGGGACGTACTCGACAGCCGTAACCGGCAGCGCGATTGGCGACACGATCACGCTCGCCAATGCGGACTCTGCGACCATCCCCGCAGTTTCGACCGCGACGAGCTTCACGGCCTACGGCGCGCAGGCCACGCCGTTCACGGTCCTGCAGAACGTCCCGAGCCCGGCGACGTTCACCGCGTCTCTGGCTCAGCCGGCGAGCGGCGCTGCGTTCGGCGTGCTCACCGTCAGTGCGGTGGCGACCGGCACCATCGTGCCGGGACAGTGGATCAGCGCGACCGGACTCCCGGCGCACTCCAACACGGAGATCCTCGAGCAGACGAGCGGCACCCCGGGCGGGGCCGGCGACTACCTGACGACGAACACCTACTACACGATTGCCTCGACCTCGAGCTTCCAGGCCGTCACGGGCGCTGTCGGCAAGATCTCGAGCATCGTCACTGCGGCTAACTGAGTGGGATAACCATGGCATCAGCATCACTTGCATACGACTCTCGAGCGGTCCTCTCCAAGGTCGAGAAGTCGATTCGCGCCGGTCGGTCCGCCGAGATTCTGACGTGGCTGAAGTCCAAGGGCGTCGCGTTCGACTCGTCGCTCGGACCCGTCAAGCTCGTCACCAAAGACCAGGCGATGGCCATGGACGACGTGCAGTCGCCCACCATCACCACGGCGAGCGGAGGCATTCCGTGGTTCCTCGCGAACTGGTTCGACCCGAACCTCATCCCGATCATCTTCGCGCCGATGATGGCCGCGGTGATCGCGGGCGAGTCGATGAAGGGCGACTGGCTTACCAATACGGCGATGTTCGCCACCATCGAGCCGGTCGGCGAGGTCGCGAGTTACGGCGACTACAGCCAGTCCGGTTCGACGCAGGTCAACGCGAACTTCCCGCAGCGGCAGAACTACCTGTTCCAGTCCATCCTGCAGTACGGCCAGATGGAAGTCGGACGCATGGGCTTGGCGAAGATCGACTGGGCCGCGAAGCAGCAGGAGTCGAACGCCTTCACCCTGAACAAGGCGCTGAACAACGTCTATTTCTACGGCGTCGTGGGCCTGCAGAACTACGGGCTCATCAACGACCCGTACCTGCCACCGGCGCTGACCGCAACGAACACGTGGCTCGGGGCGAGCGCCACCGCGGCCAGCATCTACCAGGACATCGTGCGGATGTTCATCCAGCTGCAGGCGCAGTCCGATGGCGTGATCCGCATGGACTCGCCGATGGTGCTCGCTATGAGCCCGAAGCAGTCCGCCGCCCTGATGGCCATCACTCCGTACAACACCATGACGGTGAAGGCGCTGCTCGAGCAGTACTTCCCGAACATCCGGTTCGAGACCGCGCCGGAGTACGGCACCCCGTACAACTCCACCGGCGAGCTCGTGCAGCTGATTTGCGAGGAGATCGACGGGCAGCGCAGCGTCGAGTGCGCCTTCTCCACCAAACTCATGGCCGGCAACATGATCGTAGACCTGACCAGCTGGCGCCAGAAGCGATGGAGCGGCGGCTACGGGGCGATCTGGTACCGCCGCTTCGCTTGCGTGCAGATGATCGCGTGAGGTGCTATGAATGGCGTCGGGCTGCAAGCGAGGCGATTTGGAGCCGGCTCGCCGTTTGATTGGCCCGTCGCCATCGGCTACGAGCGTCCCCCGCTCGCGTGCCTAGCAATTGGCGGCTTTGCTGCGACCGCGGGTCAGCCCGGCGTAGCACACGGCATCTTTGGCTGGGTAGCGCCTGATGGCACGACGACGAACACGTACGTTGCGAGCGGCATCCTGGCGTTCATCCTGCCGGTGCTGAACTCATACAACTGGCAGCGCGTGTATCCGTCCTTCCCCGTCGCGAGCGGCGAGAACATCTCAGGATTTCCCACCGACCCGTACACGAACAACGCGCCGTTCCCGCTGCACGTCATCCGGCCAGGAAACCCCGTCATCCCGGCAGTGCTCGGCACGTTCAACAGCAAGTTCCCAAACGGCGCGATGGTCGGCCAACCGGTCTGGGTTGATCCTGATACCGGATTGCCGTACGGCTCTCAAGAATCTCCGACTTATCTCCAAACGGGCTGGACCGTCATGCGTTCAGGCGGCGCGTGTTCGATCCTGAGAATAGCCAGTCTAATGCCGCCACTGACAAATTGAGGTAGTTATGCCAGAGATGCTGTTGATCGGATGCAAGCTCCCGCACGGGATCGTGATGGAACTTCCGCCCAATCCGAACAAAGACGACTTCATGAAGCCGCGCGCTCACGGTCATCGCGTGACGCTGAACGGCGCGGCCTCGCTCTACAACCAGCGGCAGAAAAAGGCCGTGAGTACATTCGAGTACGCGCTGACTCCCGTGGAGAAATCGTTCGCCGAGGAATGGTTCAAGCGCAACTCGGACCGCGACTTCATCAAGAACGGCTTCGTGTTCATTGCCGACAAGCAGGACCGCGCCGAAGGCATCGCCAAAGAGCGGCGCGACCTAGCAACCGGGCTTGAGCCGCTTAACGGCGATACCAGCTCGACAGGCGTGCCGGTCGATCCGCGATTTACGCGCCGCAATCCTGATCCGAAGCTCATTGAGCCGACGGGGATCTGATGGCACTCGGACCCGCCACTTATCCGACCGTAACTCCGGGGGACGTTGTATTCAGCGCCTCGGAGTTTCTGGCGCAGTACCCGAGCTTTTCGACTGTGCCAACGCCTGCGCTGCAAGGCAATTTCAATCTCGCGTGCTTGCAGTTGCAGAACTCTGCCGCGTCGGTGGTACAAGATGCCCCGACGCGGCAGTATTTTCTTTACCTGCTGACCGCTCACATCACGGCGCTTCTGAATGGCGTCAACGGCGAGGCACCATCTGGCGTCGTCGGTCGCATCTCGAACGCTACTCAGGGGTCGATCAGCGTGACCGCTGAGTGGGCGGCGTCAGTGTCGAACTCTGCCGCTTACTACAACCAGACGCAGTGGGGCGCCACTTACTGGCAGTCCACGGTCAGCTATCGCACCGCACGATATGTCCCGCCGCAGCGCAGTACCGGCTACGGCGTTGGCGCGTGGAACGACTGGCCGCAGTGAGGCAATCATGGCCGACTTGACCGAAACAAAACGCAACGACTTGTCGAAGAAAACCTTCGGCTTGCCGTCTGAGCGCAAGTATCCGATGCCGGACAAGTCGCACGCGCGGAACGCCAAGGCACGCGCAAGCGAGGAACTGCGCAAAGGAAACCTGACGGCTGCGCAGAAATCTGAGATCGACCGCAAGGCGAACAAAGTCCTGAGTGGCGATGCAATCCGCTCGAAGCAAGCGCGGGGCGAATACGTCTCGGGCCGCGACCTCAAGAGGCTGCGTTGAGCGTATCGGTCACAATGTCAGGCGGCGACAAGCTCCAGGAAAAACTCCGGGAGCTTTCGGCCAAGCTATCGTCCGCGAAAACGGTGCGGGTCGGATTTCTCGAAGGTGCGACCTACCCGCCTGGCGATGGCGGTAAGCGGCTCACCGCGCGGTCAAAGACGGCCGCCAAAGACGGTCATCCGGAATGGGAGGGCCTGCTCGGCCGATGGGGAGCATGGGAGGCGACGCATCCGCGCGACCTCTCTGTTGCTCAGGTGGCATTCTGGAACGAGTACGGCACCATCCATATGCGCGCACGTCCGTTCATGCGCACGACGATCCGCGTTCACTCAGGCGAGTGGGGCGACGATCTCAAGAAGTACCTCAAGGAAAGCGATTACGACGCGCAGGTATCGCTGACGAAAATTGGCATCCGCATCAAGGACCAGATCGTCAACACGATTCAGGAGTGGCCGGCCGATAACCGACCGCTCACCGTGTACATCAAGAAGTTCGACCACGGCCTGATCGATCGCGGGACGATGAAGAACTCCGTCGGGATGGATGTGACATGAGCATATCCGTCGGATTCTCGCCGTGGTGGGTCGCGTGCGTGAGGCATGCCGCGAAGATGGAAATGCACGAGTGGTCGCGCTGGCTGCTCGAGCATCCGTCCATTGAGGTGTGCTATGTCGCTTAACCTGCACACCGTCGTCCGGCAAGCGGCTCAGGCCATCAACCAGGACATCACGGCGACTTACCTGCAATCGACGGGGTTCTCGGTGAACTCAGCCGGACAGCAGGTGCCGAGTTATGCGACGGCTGTCGATGTCCAGATTCAAGCGCAACCGCCTAGCGGACGCGACCTACGGCAGATTGAATACTTGAACATGCAGGGCGTCATCCGCACGGTGTTCCTGTACTCGAACCCGCAGGGCATCAATCGCGTGAATGCTCAGGGTGGCGACTTGCTGCAATTCCCGCAGTTCCCCGGCGCGCCCATCGATAACTGGCTAGTTACCTACGTCGCCGAGACGTGGGCGGTCGGCCAGACCGGATGGTCCAAGCTGTACGTCACCTTACAAACCGATAGGCCGCCGCAGTGAGCGCAACCATCACGCCGACGCCGACGGATGTCTACACCGCGCTGGTGACGTTTATCCAGACCGTGCTCGGCTCGACTGTGCCTGTCGTGCAGGGCATCAATAACCGCACGCCGATGCCGGTGGGCGGATTTGTGCTACTCACAGCAATCTCGCAGAGCCGGCTCGCGTGGAATTATGACAGCTGGGGGTCTGTAAATCCCACCGTGCTGTCATCCGAGATGGACACGATGATAGACGTACAGATCGACTGTTACGGGCCGTCATCGGCTGCATGGGCCGCAACTCTTGTGACGCTGCTGCGCGACTCGTACGCCTGCGAGCAGCTGCAACCTAACGTCCAGCCGCTCTATGCGGACGATGCGCGCATGCTCCCGCTGATCGACGCAGAGCAGCAGTACGAGCAGCGGTGGATGATCCACGGCATATTCCAGTACAACCCGGTCGTTACGGTTCCGCAGCAGTTTGCGGAAGCTCTCGATGCGACCCTCTACAATGTCGATGAGGAGTTTCCAGCGTGACCAGCAGCATACCCGCCTCGGAACTTGTCAATTCCATCCCGAGCGTGCTTGGCGTCGGTGGTACGCCGCAATCGACCAACGGCCTGTTCGTGACGAACAACACCACGATCCCCATCGGGACGGTGCAGGAGTTCCCGGACGCGGCAGCCGTGCAGGCATGGTTCGGCGCAACGTCCAATCAGGCTGCGCTCGCGAATGTCTACTTCGGCGGCTACATCGGCGGCACTGCCGTCCCTGGGCTGCTCTACTTCACGCAGTACAACACGACCGCAGTCGCAGGCTACATGCGCGGCGGAAGCCTTTCGACGCTGACGCTGGCGCAATTGCAGCTGCTCTCCGGCACGATCACCATTGCGCTCAACGGCACGTCCACCACATCGGCAGCAATCAATCTATCGAGCGCCACCAGCTTCTCGGATGCCGCGACGCTGATCCAGGCTGGATTGCAGGCCGGCACGCCGACGAATACCGCGACCGTCACGTACGACGCGCTCCAGAATGCGTTCGTTATCACCTCGTCCACAACCGGGTCCGGGAGTTCCGTCGGGTACGGCACGGATACGTCGCTCTCGCCGAGCCTGTTCTTCACGCAGGCGACCGGAGCTGTGCTCTCGCCCGGCGCGGCGGCATCCACGCCTGCTGCGACGATGGCAGCGGCCGTTCAGGCCAACTCGAACTGGACGACGTTCACGACGGACTACAACGCAACGCCGACCGACATGCTGGCGTTCGCGGCGTGGGCCAATACGACCACTAACAAGGTCTACATCGGCTACGACAATAGCACTGCTCCGACAGAAAGCGTGGATTCTACCTCATTCGGCGCTCAGGTCGCGACGTACAACGGCGTCATCGCGCTCTACAATCCGAGCGGCCTCGTGGCGGCGTTAATCGCCGGCATCACGGCGTCATTGAACTTCAACGCCAAGAATGGCCGCATCACGTACGCATTCAAGGGTCAAGCAGGACTCGTTCCCGATGTGACCACGGCTACGGCAGCGCAGAATCTGATCGCGAACGGTTACAATTTCTACGGACAATATGCCACGTCGGCGCAGCAGTTCCAGTTCCTGCAACCCGGCAGCATCAGTGGCAACTGGAAGTGGATCGACTCGTATGTCGATCAGATTTACTTCAACTCGCTGTTTACTGCGGACCTGCTTACGTTCCTGTCGCAGATTGGAGCGGTGCCGTACAACTCGGCCGGCTACGCACTGGTGGCCGAATCGCTATCGTCGGCCATCAAGCAGATGGGCGACTTCGGCGCCTACGTGACCGGCGTCAGTCTGTCTGGCACTCAGATCGCGGCGATCAATGCGCAGGTGCGGACGAACGTCGCGCCGCAGCTCACTGCGAACGGCTACTACTTGCAGGTGAGCGACCCGGGGGCGACCGCTCGGGCCAATCGCCAGAGTCCCATCGTGAACTTCTACTACACAGATGGCGGCAGCATTCAGCAGATCACCATCAACAGCGTTGACGTTCAATAAGTAACAGGTAAGACGCCATGTCAGACATCACTAGTGCCAACTCGATATTTACGCTTACCGTTCCAGACGTGTTCGCTGTTCCTCAGCTGCTCCAGCAGTACGCAACGGACGACGCCTTCGCGACGCCTGAAGTCGTGGTTGCGGAGACGGTCAAAGGCGTGGACGGCAAGCTCTCGGGTGCGTTCGTGCCGTTCATCACCAGCCAGACCGTGACGTTTCAAGCGGACTCGGTGTCCATCGGCAACACGATGGAGCCGTGGATTTTGGCCATGCAGTCTGCGCAGACGCCGTACTTCGCCAGCGCCACCATCATGCTGCCGAGCGTCAAGCGTCTGTACCGTCTCACCAAAGGGCTGCTGACGCGCATCACGCCAATTGCGGCCGCCAAGAAATACTTACAGCCGGTCAGCTATGAAATCTCCTGGGAGACCTGGGAAGGAATGCCGATCCCATGAGACGCACCAAAGAAATCAAGATAGACGACCCGGGCTCGCGCGACCACGGCAAGGTTTTCCTCATCACGGAGATGAGTGCAGACGCTGCCGAGCGGTGGGCGACGCAGGCGCTTTACCTCATGACGCAGGCCAATGGAGACGCTGCGACCGGCGACGGCATGGCGGCGCTTGCGGCCTCGGGCGTGAACTTCAGTGACGTTGCGCAGCTTCGAGCGCTGCAGGACCCGTCGCTCGATAGCCTCTGGGACTGCATAAAGTACGTACACAACCCGAGGCATCCGCCTCAGACGATACTGGCAGGGGACGCTTGCCAGATCGAGGAAATCAAGACGCGCTCGCAATTGCGCATCGAGGTGCTGAAACTTCACTTGGGTTTTTCGCCGGCCGACGCGACCTCAACATCGGCGCCTTCGCAAGCCCCGTCGGCCTAGTCGAGTTTGCAAACGTCCCGAAGCTCATAGGGACGCTGGTCATGCACGAGATGGCTACGCTGTACGAGCTGCAAACAGTCTACGGCGTGCAGGACGCCTGGGACCTACTGGAGATTTTGGCGGTGAACAAAGAAAACGAGCGCCGACTCACGCGAAAGCAGTAGCCCATGGCAGATACCGTCGTCGATAGCCTTGTCGTCACCCTTGGCCTGAAATCGGAAGGATTCACCGAAGGCCAAGAAAAAGCGCGCGAGGAGATCAACCGCACCAAGGATGCGCTCGGCCGCGCAGCCGACTCCATGGGCGACTCGTTCGGGATGCTCGCGGGCAAGATCAGCATGCTGTTCCTCGGGTTCGCCGGACTCGCTGGCGTCGTGGACCTGCTCGCGAGCACTGCCGAGGGTCTCAAAGAGGTCGCCATCCAATCGCGCGTGCTCGGCGTGTCGGCTCACGAACTGCGCTCATGGCAGGAAGCCAGCCAGCTCGCCGGCGGCGGTCCGAACGACATGGCGAACTACATCGGGAACCTGAACAAGTCGCTGTTCGCGTTGCGGTACAACGGCCAATGGTCGTCTCTGTTCACGGGGTTCGAGCGCGCCGGCATAGACTTCCAGTCCTCGAACGGACTCGCCAAAGACCCGCATGCGCTGATGCTCGAGGTGGCGCAGTATCTTGCGCGTGTATACCCGGGCAATACGCCGCAAGCACGCGAGATGCGCGCGACCGCCGCCGAGGTGCAATTCGGCCTGCCGCAGAGCATGGCGTACATGGTCTCGAATCTCGCGACGTTCGACCGCGAGTGGAACAAGTCCGCCGCGACGAACCAAGGCGTGACGATGACGCGGGCGGAAGCGGCCAAGCACCTCGTCAACGAGATGATCGACCTTAAATTCAAGGTGCAGGATATCGCGTCGAAGGCATTTCCGACGCTGGACAAATGGACCGTAGAGCTGTTCAAGGCGTTCAAGGAACTTGCCAAGGTCTACGTGCCGATGGTGGAGGAAGCGTTCAAGACCGTGGCTGAAGATATCGACGCGGTATCCAACTGGTTCAAGAAGGAGACTGGTCACGGGCCATTGACGACGGCACGGCACATGCTCGAGAACCCGCTGAAACCCGCAGCGGCCGAATTCAAAAAGAACAAGCTCGAGGGCCTTGCGCTCGGTGCCATGGCTATTGCGCAGGGTCCGCTGAGTCCAGTGACCTACATACTCAGCAAAATATTCGATGACGGCCACTCGGCAATCTCACCGACCAAAGCCGCCGGCGACGCGGTGGCTACCGTTGCGGCCGCCGGCGCCATAGGCAAGGGCTCGTCCACGGTCGTGATCGGGTCGATGACGATTAACACCAAAGCTACTGACGCAAGCGGCATCGCGCGCGACATGCACGCCGCGCTCAAGCGAAAGTTTCTGGCTGGCCAAGCTGATAATGGTGTGACGCCGTGAACTTCCCGAACGTACCGGACCTGCCTGGCGTCCCGCCGATACCGCGCCTGCCGGGAGCGGTCTACAACACGATCACACTCGGCAGCGAGGCTATCTCTGGCGTGCTATGGGGCGCGGCGCAGAACAACGCCGTGTGGGGAGTCTACGACAGAAACTCAAATCTAGTCATTCAGCCGGACTCCATCCTGAACCTCGCGAACGAGAACGAGTGGAGCGTGTGCGACTTCCCCGTGCAGGACGGCTCGTTCGCCTCGTACAACATCGTCATCCATCCGTTCGAGGTGTCGCTGCGCATGACCAAGGGCGGCACTACCGCAGAGCGCGCGGCATTCCTGGCGCAGATCGCGGCGATTGCTGGCACGACGAATCTCTACACCATAATCTCGCCCGAGTGGTCCTATCAGAATTGCGTGCTGCGCAGCTACTCGAACGTGCGGCGCGGTCCCGCAGGCGCCTACTTCCTGGCCGAGGTGGACGTTCACTTCCGGCAGGTAATCCAAGTCTCTGAGGTGTACACCAATACCGTAACGAATACCACGAACGCGACAGACCCGACGGCGCAGCCGATTGTCAACTTAGGCAGCGTCAATCCGCAGCCGATCTCCGCTCAGCAGATCAATCAGAGCATGCAGGCGATATCGTTCGAGTAGAGCATGCCGTCATTCTCATCTGAAAAGCTGCTGCGCGCGACGATAGTGCTCGAAGGCGGCAATAACACGTTTCCAGGTAGCGGGAGCAATACGCTTGTCCTGACGAACCTGCGCATGGTCGCGAATATAGACTGCAACGTCGGATTTGCTAACGAGCTGTCAATCGACATCTACGGCATGAAGCAGGCGGACATGAACGCGCTGTCCGTGCTGCTGTTCCGTGTTCAGCCGACGGCTGTGCAAATCAACACCATCACGCTCGAGGCGTGGAGCGGTAAAGGCTGGGCACAGGTTTTCGCAGGGACAATCATCGAAGGCTCACCGCAGTATACCGAGATGCCTGAGGTATATATGCGGCTCCAAGCGCGCATAGGCTATGCGTTCGGCGTGCAGCCGACGACGCCGCTCTCGTATCCGAACGGCGGAACAGTGGCGTCGGCGATGCAGACTGTTGCCGGTGTCATGGGACTCGGGTTCGAGAACAACGGCGTGTCGGCAATGCTACCCAAAGGCGCATACTTTCCAGGTTCTCCGTACACGCAGCTTAGAGCGATTGCGCGAAACTCTAACATCGACTATTACATAGACCAAAAGAACACGCTGGCGATATGTCCGCGATTTCGGCCGCGCACCGGACTCCAACAGGTCTTGCTCGCGCCTACAACCGGACTCATCGCAGACCCATGCATCGAAGTTTTCGGAGTCTCCGCTAGTGCTCTGTTCAACCCGCAATTCACGCTTGGAGGGCCTATTCAGATAACCGATACGATCATCCCGGCTGCCAACGGCCAATGGTACATGTTCAAGGCATATCATACGCTGGAGTCCTTGAAGTTCGACGGCGCATGGTTCACGCACATGAATTGTAGCCCGATACAGACGTGATGGCACATACATGACCGAGACTCTGTATCCACTGCGGACTTTTGCGAGCGTGTCGAGCGAGTACCAGTCGCTCGCGTTCGTGTTCCAGCAGCTTTTGGCTAACGTCATGACGGCCGCTGTCGTGCAGGTGAAGTCCGTCACGAACGACGGCGGATTATCTGCTGTCGGATACGTCTCTGTTCAGCCGATGCTGAACCAGCTAAACGGCGCGCAGCAGCCGACGCCGCACGGAATCATCGGCAACATTCCGTATTTTAGGATTCAGGGTGGAACGAACGCTGTAATCATTGACCCGAACGTCGGAGATATCGGCATTCTAGTGTTTTCGTACCGGGACATTTCGTCTTTGGTTGCGGCAAACCAGCAGTCACCGGGATCGCTGAACGGCGCGCAGCCGCTCAATCCCGCGACGCTGGCACAGTACGACTGGGGATCAGGGCTCTACATCGGCGGTTTCCTAAACGGTATTCCGGTGCAGTATGTGCAGTTCAACTCGAACGGCATAGCCGTTGTCTCGCCTACTGAGATCACGCTGCAAGCGCCAACCGTCAAAATATCCGCCTCGACCGCCGTCGATATCACTGGGCCAGTGAACGCAAACGGCGCGCAGATCAGCACGCAAGGCGAGATCACGGACGCGCTCGGCGTCGTCGTCGGCACACATGTCCATTCTGGCGTGTCAAGCGGCACGTCCGATACCGGCAAGCCGGTGACGTAGCCATGCTCATCATCCCAGTCACCGCCGTGCCGGCGCAGTCGCTCTCGATACAGCTCGCGGGTCAGTCCTGCGGGATCAATCTCTACAGCCTGCAGACGCCGGGGAACATTCTGGCGCCGCAGACTCAATACGTCCGCGACAGCTACGGGTACATCATTTACGACTCGTTCGGCAATCCGATGACGACGCAGTATTTTTCGACTACCGAAGTGCAGGGATATCCAGCGCTGTACATGGACCTCACGGTCAACGGAACGTCGATCATCAATTGCCGCATCGTGCGCAACACGGTGCCGATGCTGCTCGATGCGAAATATTACGGCGTGATCGGAGACTTCGTGGTTGTGGACATGTTCGAGGACACAGGCCCGGTATACACCGGCCTCGGCACGCAGTATCAGCTCATCTACCTTGAGGCGAGCGATTTGCCATGAGTTCCGCGACGCAAAACACGCTGCTGCTCGACCAGTCGTCATGGGATCTCGTTGTCGATTCCAATGGAAATATCGCCATGGCCACGCCGCCGTACTCCGTGGCGCAGGACGTGTCGAGCGCCATCAAGACGTTTCTCGGGGACGCATACTACGACGCCACGGCCGGCATCGACTATTTCGGACAAGTGCTCGGCCAGCAGCCGCCGCTCCCGGTGCTGCAGACGCTCATGGAAAATGCGGCGCTAACGGTGCCAGGGGTAGTATCTGCGACGTGTATCATCGAAGGATTCACGGGCCGAAAAGTGAACGGGCAGGTTCAATTCACTGATTCTGACGGCAATACCGGCAGCGTGGCGCTGTGAGTGCAGTTCCTCAAATCCAGTGGACTTCGACCGGACTGGTCGTGCCGAGCGCGTCGGCCGTGCTCGCAGGAGTACAGTCCGACATCAATACCGCGTTCGGCGGCAACCTCAATTTCACTAACCAGCAGACCCCGCAGTCTCAGCTGGCTACCTCATGGGCGGCGAACATCAACGCCGCAAACGCCGCACTCGCATACTTTGTCAATAATATTGACCCAGACGTTGCCAGCGGATTCATGCAGGACGCCGTAGGGCAGATTTACTTCCTAGATCGAAACCCTGGGCTGCCGACGGTGGTGCAGTGCTTGTGCACTGGACTCGTCGGCACCGTAATCCCTACCGGAGCGACTGCGCAAGACACTAGCGGGAACAGGTACGTGTGCACTGCCGGGGGCACCATCCCTACCAGCGGCTCGATCACGCTGCCATTCGCTAATGTCGTCCTCGGGCCGATTGCGTGCCCGGCTGGCACGCTAACTCAGATATACCAGCAGATCACAGGCTGGGACAGCATCACCAATCTCACAGACGGCGTGATCGGTGCCAACGTCGAGAGCCAAGCGGCCTATGCGCTGCGCCGAGCGGCATCTGTAGCGTCCAATTCTCAAGGGGCCTTGGCGTCGATCTATGGCGCTGTGTTCGGCGTCCCCGGCGTGATCGACGTGTATTGCTACGAAAACGACTCGAACGTAGCGATCACGGTCGGCGCTACGAATTACTCGATGCTGCCGAACTCGATCTACGTCGGCGTGGCCGGTGGCGCATCTGCGGCGATTGCTCAGGCGATCTACACGAAGAAATCGCCCGGCTGCAACATGAACGGCAACACGACCGTCGTGGTGACTGATACCAGCGGTTACAATGCGCCAGCGCCGACCTACAACATTACGTACAACGAGCTGACAGACACCCAGGTATATTTTACCGTCAACATCCAGAACACAAGCACCGTACCGGCTAATGTCGTGACGCTCGTGCAGAACGCAATCGTTGCGCAGTTCAGCGGCCAGAACGGCGCACCTCGAGCGCGCAGCGGATCGCTCATCCTTGCGTCGCAATACTACGCGCCGATCATCGCAGCCGGCCCTAGCACGATACAGCTCATGTCAGTCTACGTGGGACTGTCCGCGCCTGCTCAGCTCGCAAGCGTGACTATGGGCATCGACCAGGAGCCGGTAATCGCAGCGGCCAATGTCACTGTGAATTTAATCTAAGGCACACACTATGGCAGGCTCACCCGCTCCTCCGCTGATCCAAGAAGCCTTCGGCACTGGCGCCGGCAGCACGTACATCACGAACCCCATACCGGTCGCATCGCAGATTGGCATCAAGGCCGGCGCTGCGTCCTACACGGACGGCTTCCCACCGCTCACGATGACGCCGGCAAGCTCTGGCGGCGTCAACCCGTATGGGCAGGATATGAACGGAATCCTGTACGCCGCGACCGCAAATATTGCCGCTCTCACCGGCGGCCAGCAGTACCAGTTCAGTTCCACGTATGCCTCAGCGAACGGCGGCTATGCGCTCGGCGCTATCCTGGCCATGGCGAGCGGAGCCGGGTACTGGATTAATCAGGTGGCCGGTAACAGCAATAATCCGGATACCACGGCGCCGGCGAGCTCAGGGTGGGCGCCGCTGTCGGTCTACGGCGCTACAACACTGAGCGGCCTGGCATCGTCCAATGTCACGCTCACCGGCCCGCAGGCAGCCGCGCCGCAGATATTCCTGTCCGGCACGCTGACGGCCAACATTCAGATTATATTCCCCGCTTGGGTGCGCGGCTGGACGGTAACGAACTCGACGACCGGGGCGTATACCGTCACATGCACGACAGC
This sequence comes from Pseudomonadota bacterium, assembly GCA_021797465.1. Lineage (GTDB taxonomy): Bacteria > Pseudomonadota > Gammaproteobacteria > Steroidobacterales > Steroidobacteraceae > 13-2-20CM-66-19. The sequence continues at coordinate 32,334 of JAJZZR010000501.1, forward strand.
GAGCGGTACTGGCGTCGCGATCACGCAAGGCGCTACGGTGCAGATTTTCGGAAACGGCACGAACATCGTCGCTGGCGCAACGCTGATCCCGAACGGCTACATCCAGTCACAGATGATAGCCCCGGGGGCGGTGTCATCGGCTACGCAGTACACCGCAGCCTCGACCTCGCTGCCTGACACTGGCATCAATCAAACGATGATCAGCGTGTCGCTGTCCGGAACCGTGACCATGCTACTTCTCGGGAGGGTTCATTTCGCATGCACGGAAGCGCAGCTAATAACGACGGCCTCTTTGTACAATAACTCCGGCTCTACGCTTTTGGACACCTCCAGCTTGGATTTGGTGAGTCCGAGCACTTCTGAATTCATCGCTGACATAAATTTGCAGGGCATCATTTCCGCCAGTGGAGGCGCGAATCAGTCCATCACGCTGGCAGCATCCTCTAGCGGAACAGTAGGAAGCGTGACGGCGAGTGCGCAACTGACGGTGATTAGACTCAGCGCGTAGTATGTACAACGTCGAATCCACAATTGGCTCCCAGTACGCGAACAGTCCGACGATTGATGCGCTGATCGCGTCCATGAATACGTGGATGGACCCGACGCCAAACTTGCAGCAGTTCTACTCGTTCGTGTGGAACATCCTCACCGCGCAGGGGTTCGGCCTCGACATCTGGGGTTCAATCCTTGGCGTCGGCAGAACGCTTCAGATCCCAGCGACCACGACTTACTTCGGATTCAGCGGTGGTGCCGGAGTGCCGTTTAACAACGGCTCGCCGTTCTACGCTGGGGAATCTCCTACTCAAGCGTACCAGCTTCCGGACTCACAATATATCTCGCTGCTACTCGCCAAAGCATTCGCCAACATTTCGGCGACGACCATACCGGCGATGAATCAGATGTTGCAGCTTCTGTTTGGCGATAGCGGAGTGGCGTACGTTATCGATGTCGGGAACATGATCCTGACGCTGTACTTTGAGTTTAACCCGACTCCGGTGCAGTACGCCATTGTGGCTAACACCGACGTGCTGCCGCATCCTACGGGCGTGTACGTGAACATACAGACGCCCTCAGATGTACCGATACTCGACGAAAACGGCAATGACATACTCGACCAATTCGGGCTGCCAGTTCTGCAAGGATAACCATGGGTAAAATATCCTCATACCCCGCGATGACAGCTCTGCAAGGGCCTGAGCTTATTCTTGGGGACCAATCAGGTTCTACCGCAACGACTACGCCGACGGCGGTGGCTGCGTACATGGCCGGATTAACCACGACGCCGGTGATAGCGTCGTATGCGCGCACCGCGGCCGAGATCGCAGTCGGCGTGACGCCGACGAATTATGCGTATGAGCCAGGAAACGCTATGCGATACGGCTTTGTTGGAGATAATGTCACCGATGATACGGCAGCGCTACAAACGACATTCAATGTATGTCAGCAGGGTTTAGTCGCCAGAATTCCGTTTACTGGGACAGGAGAGTACAAAATATCCGGTCCACTTTACTTTGACGGCGCTGGTGGAATTGTTATGGAGGGGGCGCCGACTGCGCGTCTCATGTTAAATGGTTCCGGGTATACTGGATTAAACATCGCCACTAAAGCATCTACTGTCATCACAAAATTAATTGTTGCTGTTGATGGAACCCCGGCTACTGGAGCCATCAACGGTATTGCTGTTGGTAGTCCGAGCACAGTTGGGATAAACCTTCAGGTGAGCAATGTAGAATACCTGTTTGCGCAGTATTGTGCCGGTTTTGGCATTCAGATCAATAAGTGCTGGGACTGCCATTTCGACTCATGCCATGCAAACTATTGCGGAAGTTCTACCGAATATGCATTTCAAATAAATAACGGCGATGACACCACTAATCAGTCCACATGGTCAAAAGTTCAGGTCGAAGCAGCAACCGAGAAAGCCGTATTCATCGACCAAATCCTGGAGTGTGCTATCGCGCAACTGCATGCCGAAAGAGTGAATGGGACCGCTGGGACTCCGACGCATGTACTCGGAGGAGCCGGAGTTTCATACGGACCGATTTACGTTCTGGGGGGAACAAACACGCTACTTCAACTCACCGGAACCACATGTCTGTTTTCTGGAGGCATAAACGCTGGCGACTCAAGCGTAGAATTCGGAACCGGCAATCATGAGCCATTCGGATATCAAACCAATTACTGTTTTGGCGTAGCAGCAGATACGTTGACCGAACTGTCAAGCGATGTAGGTTCGTGGGTGTTCGACGGTTTGACATGCTCTGGGGCATTCACTTTTCAGTCCGGAGCATTTACCGTTTACGTAAAAAACTCCACTCTTGGGCCAATAGTAGCGAGTCAGAACAATTCAGAATGCCATTTTGAGAATTGCGGCATAACAGGACCTTGGACTATTTCTGGTACACCCGTCGCAAGGATCAGAGGCGGATCAATAACGCAATTTCCAGGATCGCAAATAACCCTTGAACTAGATCAAGTTACGGTAAGCCAAGCGTTCACCACCGGAGGCTTTCAGATTATCAGAGCACGAAATTGCACGTTCGCTGGTGAAGTAACTTTCAGCGGAAATAGCCTAGATTGGCGAAGCGATGGATGCAATTTTTCAGCAGGCGCAGTGTACGGCGCCGGTAGTCCTGGAATTTTGTTCGGGCCATCCGACACCTTCGGCGTAGCAATCGCAGCCGGCTACCTCACAGAAAATCCCCAAACGGCTGCGTCCGATGTGTCCTACTCAATCGGAGATGTGTGGTGGAACAAAGGCGTTGCCGCTGGTGGCGTACCTGGAGCAATCTGTACGACCGCAGGGGCTCCTGGTACGTGGACTAATATGGCATCGTTAGCGTAACCACTACTACACGGCATAACCTATGAACGCTTGGATAGTAATGCTGATGAACAAGATACTGGAACTGAGAGCGTCGATCATCTCTTCGGTAGCGCTGGCCGGCGTAGTGCTTGGAGCTATCCTAGCCTTCGGTGGGTTTTCGCCCTTGTTCAGCGGCTTCGCCAGGCAGAGCTACGTGCTGAACCTGAATCGTAAATTAACTACACGCATCGAGCGTCTGTCCACGCAGGCCACTACTAACTACGCCGAGATTCGCAGAGAGCAGAGAGCGCATTGGGCGCAGGACATAGCTGGCATGCTGCTACGGCAGGATATCGCGCGGTGCAATCTTCGCGGCGGCCCTCTTAAGAGCAGGTACGACAAGCAAATCGGCCAGGAAATGCAGTCGTACTACGCTTACACCGGCAAGTATTACCCGCTCCCTTCATGCAGGAACCTGTGATGCAAATAGACTTCGACGCTGCCGTAAGTTTCGTCCTGCGCCGTGAGGGTGGCCTGGTGGATAACCCAGCCGACCCTGGCGGCCTCACGAATATGGGCATCGCGCTCGCCGAGCATCCGAGCATGACGGCTGCGCAGATCCGCTCACTGACGCGCACAGAGGCGATTGCGATCTATGAGCGCGAATACTGGACGCCGATCAGCGGCAACGAGCTACCGCGCGGGATAGATTTCGTCGCGTTCGACTGCGCGGTCAACCAGGGCGTCGGCACGGCCATCCGCCTGATGCAGCAGGCAGCCGGCGTGACCGCCGATGGCGTAATCGGCCCGGTCACGCTCAACTCGCTGCGCACGTACGACATGACGCACCTGATCGCGGATTTTACCGTGGCGCGGCTTCAGGCGTACCGGGAGGACGCCGGCTGGCCGACGTTCGGCGCCGGTTGGACCAAGCGCGCCATCCTCGCCGCTCTGGAAGCTCCGCAGCAATTGTCCTATACTGACCAGAGACTTTGACTATGCGACTCAACGCTCAAAAAACTGCCGGCACGCTCGCGGCGATGTACATCACTCAGATCGTGTGCTGGGCAGCAGGTTATTTTTGGCACATCACGGTACCAGACACGGTAGCAACGTCGCTCACCGGCCTCTGCGCACTGATCCTGATACACGTTCCGTTTCTAGAAACCCCTACGAACGCCGGCTGAACCGGCAAGGTGATGACATGAGCACTCCGAATCCATTGACTCCCATTGAGCAGGCCGCGCTCCCGTCGGCTGTAGCCGTACTGCAAGCGGTGCAGGCGTTCATTACCAACATGGGCACCGACCCGGCGCAGTGGGCGCTGAAGTTCCCCGGCGCACTTGTGACGCTTCAGGGCGCAGTCATGTTGCAGGCTCCGCTGCTTGCGAATGCCGAAGGCGCGGCTGTCAGCGCGGCAGCCAGCAGCACGGTGTCCGGCTGGATCACGAAGCTCCAGGCCGCCGAAAAGCCGGCGGCGTAACCACTGGTGCGCGTTGGAGCAGCGGCAGCTCGTCGGCCTCATAAGCCGAAGGTCCCAGGTTCGAGTCCTGGACGCGCTACCATTTCGCTGCGCGACCACCGAGGAAGTAAACATGGGTGTCAAGTGTTTTATGGTCCATGAGACCGGTCGGTTTCGCGCACGGCTGCGCCGGTTCACATTCAGCTCTAGGTCAGATTGCGCTGGCAACAAAAACTGGGGACACGATGCGTCCAGTGAATTTATCGGAGTCTTTGAGGGGATTAAGACCAAAGACGGCTATTGGGACTCTGATGCTTTAGAGAAGACTAACCTGCCGCCGAAAGACGATCCGCGCTGGCCTACCAAGTGCGAAGCGTGCGATTACATCTTTCAACCTGGAGACGAGTGGCAGCTTTTCGCGGACCAGATAATGGTAGGCGATGACGGCAAAGAATATAGCTGGCGCGATCCTGTTCCCGGAATGATGCGGTATGCAGACTGGTATGGTGATTATTGGAAAGGACCTGACGGTCACTGTTTGATCGTGGTTTGCCCAGACGGTCATCCGTGGATCATTGACGGTCAAGCACGCAATTGCACCATGAAGAACGATGTCGGTCCGTTCGACAAGCATCATCGTTGTTGGGTCCGGCATGGCGTGCCGCCGAACATTACCGTAGACAAGAACGGCAGAACTTGCCAAGCAGGAGCAGGGTCTATCGACACTGGCAAATGGCACGGCTTCCTTCGCAACGGAGAATTTGTATGACCACCGACGAACGCATCGCGGCCCTCGAAGCGCGGCTGGCTGCTGCTACCGCCGTGGTTGCTTTACTTGTCGCCGTGCCATTGCAGGTGGCAGCGGCTCACACGCCGCTGGCGCAGCAGTTGAAACAGGAGGCTATGCTGGATGTCGCCTATAACGATTGTGTATCGGCTGCGGCAAACTTTGGGAGGGGCATTTTAAGCGTGCACCGCGCTGATTGGCCGAATGGCTACCGAGACTGCGCAATCATCATGCGCCGGGAATACCGAATCGGGCATGAGAAAGACATCAAATCGTGGGAGCACTGGTACGCAAAGCACGCCGCACAGCGCGTGCAGATTAGGCAGGCGGCGGCAATGCTGCGCGGCTTGCATGGAGTGAAGCAATGACCACTACCCTACCCGTCGGCCTCACCGTCGGCTACGTCTACGCCACGGCCTGGACCTCGCGCCTGATCGAGTATTACGAGGCCGGCCAGGGTCCGTCGCACGCGACGACGCTGGTTGCGCCAGGGTATGTGATCGATGCTCGGCTCTCCGGCGGAGTGGCCCGCAGGCCCGTCTCATACCTCGCAGGGAGCCGCGTAGACTGGTACCGGCTACCAGCGCCCGAGGCTGCCGTGCGCGGCACCATCGACTTCCTGCGAGCTCAGAGAGGCCAGCGCTACGCCACCATGGATATCTTAGCGTTCGCGGTTCCGCCGGCGTTCCGCAAGAGCGTCCCCGCGCCGCATCCCTGGATGTGCTCGTGGCTCCAGCTCGCAGCCGAGGTCGCAGGCGGCGCAATGCCGAAGCTACCCATACAGCTCCGGCGGGCCACCCCGCTCGATGCGCTGCTGTGCAACTGCGCGGCGGGCGCAATCAAGATTTCAGGCCCTGAATTTTAGCCTTCACATCGGAGACTCAAATGCTCTCAGCAATCAAGCAGCCCGTCCCGCGAATCCACTACGGCGTGCTGTGCTTCGACGAAAACGGCGATCTCGTGTGGTCGCGCGAGTTTACTAACTTGGTCGTCAATCAGGGACTCGACTACATTCTCAATACCGGCGCGGTCACTGGCATCGCCGTCTATATGGGTCTCGTGAGCGGGGCCACGACGCCAACCTTCGCGGCTGCGGATACGCTCGCGTCCCACTCTGGCTGGACGGAGTTCACGGACTACACGCAGACCGCATATCCAACAATCACGTGGGGTACGCCGTCGGCCGGCAGTATGTCCGGCTCTGCTGTATCATTCAGCATCAACGCTTCCGGCACCGTTGCTGGCGCGTTCACCCTCTCTGATGCGACGCTCCAGAACACCACCGGCAACCTCTACAGCGAAGGCGCGTTCAGCGGCGGCAACGCAGCCGTGCAGAGCGGCTACACGCTGCAAGTCACGCCAACTCTCTCGGTTTAATCACCCAAGGTGCATCAATGAAACAGTTACTGTATATAGCGGCCTTCGTAGGCTGCTTGTTTCTCAGTGGCGTCGCATTCGCTACCACGACAACGCCGACATGCTACGTAGCAAAGTCTGGCGTCGCGCCAGTGGCGACGATCACTTTTACGCCGCCCACGAAGAACACCGATGGCACAGCTATCACCGGGACTCTGACGTACGAGCTGTTCAGCGGGACATCCTACGACTCGCTGGCGTTGCTGAAATCGAGTCTCACCGGCTCACCAATCGATATCAACGCCGGACTTGAGGCCGGCACGACGTACTACTTCGACGTGGTAGCAGTGAGTTCGGCGGGGACGGCCTCAGCGCCGTCGAACGAAGCGTGCATCACGTTCCCGGCTGGAATACCCGACAGCGTCGTCATCACTGTGACCTGAGTGTGTCGTGAGGCCACTTGTCGAGCGTCGAATCGCGCAAAGGACGTGCGCACACAAAGGCTGCCGTCAGCCTGTGCGCAACGTCCGACGTGCACTCTACTGCGTCAAGCACTCACCGCGCGCAGTCGAGCATAAGCAGCGTCTAGAGTACCGGCAGCCGCGCAGGCGTCGAAGTGAGATGGCGATCCGCGCGGACCTCGCTGCGCAGTTTCGCGCCATCGTGGCCAAATGGGACAGAATATTCCGCGCCGACCGGCAGGCGTGCAAAGGCTAAACTATGACATCACCCAATTACGCGGCGCTCAAGGCGGCTATGGCGACAGGCGGACAGTACGCCGGCATGACCGATGCCGCCGTGCTGAGCGCCGTCAACGCCGCGACGGTGACGCAGGCAGTGGATATCCCCATCTCGGCCGTCACGCAGGCGCTCGCGCTCGGAGGACTGCTCCCGACAGTGAAGGGATGGGCGAACGCGCCGCCAGCGGTCGCAGGCTCGGTCACGCAGGAGGCGTCCACTGCTGCGGCGACGTTCGGCTTCATCGTCGGACCGCCGCCGCTGTTCAATTCGCTGCAAATGTCCGTGCCAGCGACGGCCACGGCGATCAGCGGCATGGTCAGCGCGCTGGTTAGCGCTGGACTTCTGGCGTCTACCATCGCCGATGCACTGCTCGGGCTCGGGGCCGCGACCGTCTCGCAGGCTTCACTGTGGGGATTCTCGAACGGCGTCTACGAAAATGACCTGATTGCAGCGAGGGCTCTGTCATGAGCAATACTCTGATTTGGGACGTTGCACTTGGCACGACCCCTGCGACGTGGCAAGCCGCGTTCGGGACGGAGATTGACTCGCTCGCGTCCGGCAGCTATGCGCTGAGTTCAATCATCATCGACAACACCACAGGACTGCTGACGGACGGCTGGATTTCGATGGCGCTGGGGTCTGTGGCGCCGTCGGCTGCTACCGCCAATCTGGAGTTCTTCTTGCAGCAGCTCAATCAGGATGGGTCAACCTACGGCGATGGCATTGCGAGCGGTACTGTGCTGCCGGTAAGCGGCTACATCGGCTCGATATCGTGGCCGACGAGTTCCACTGCCGCTGCGCAGACTGGTACCTTTAAGATTGGTATTGAGATCCCGCCAAACAATTTTAAACTAGGCGTTGTGAACAACCTAGGTAGTGCACTCGCCGCCAGCGGCAACACGATTGCGATTGCGCTCAATAAGCTCAACCTCAACGGGTAACCCATGCGCGGGTTTAGACCTTGGACAGTACTGCCGCCTATAGGAACGCCTATCGATTGGGACAATCCTCTAACTAATGGATTGTGTAGTTTAGCTGTTTTATATCCAGTTCAACCAATCAAGGATGTTGTAAGTAGGTTTTATGTCGCAACTATAAATAGCTTTCGAGTAATTAACACACCGTACGGTAATTTCCTAGGAACTGGTGCTTATAGTGAGGTAAGCGGATCGATCCCAATTCCAGGTGGAACTCCTGCTGAAGCAGAATTTAATATCGTAGCATTCATCAAGAATGAAAATTCTACGTCTAGCGCAATACTCTTGCAAGGACAGAGCGGCGCTGCTTATGGTGCCATTGGTGTAGGAATTTATTCCACGTCTCCGGGCGTCCAATCACCATATGCGTCTATAAGTGGAGACTCATCTACTGTTTACACAATAACCGGTACAGGTACTTTCCAGCTCTATCAAAAAGCACTTATTTCATTGACAACATCTAAGACAGATGGAACTGTATTGTATTTCAATGGTGTCAATCAAGGATCTAATTCAAGTGTAAATTGGCAATACAGCTCTGATTTCTACTGGTACCCTATCGGGTACAATAGCGCGAGTTACGCTCAGTCTGTTGCGATGGCTGAGTTGTTTCACAGAAGAATTTTGAGCCCCGCTGAGCGCCAGCAGCTGTTAAACAACCCCTGGCAAATCTTCCACCGCCGCCGCCGCGCCTACAGCCTCATCACCGGCTCGACTATCTCAGCGTCGATATCCGAGTCGGTTACCTCGGCAGATGCTTATGCGCTCGCCGCTA
>JAJZZR010000349.1 GCA_021797465.1 Pseudomonadota bacterium
GGTCATCGGCCGTTACGTTACCATCGACGTCGATGGCTGCGAATACAAGGTGTTTTACCTGCGCAACGGCACTGGTCAGCCGCTGATCTGTCAGCATACCGCAGGCTGCCACAATCACCAGTGGCGCGGGCTTCTGGAAGACCCCGACATCACCGCAAACTATGACGTGATCGCTTATGACCTGGCGCGCCACGGCAAATCAGACCCCCCACTTAACAAGGAATGGTGGAAGGAAGAATATATCCTCACCGCTGAACATTACATGAAGTTCATCGTCACGCTCTGCGACGCTTTGGAGCTCGACCGTCCAATCTTCATGGGATCCTCCTTCGGCGGCAATGTGGCGTTGCAGCTGGCCCTGCACCATCCCGACCGGTTCCGTGCGGTGATTCCTGTCGAGGCGGCTGAACATTCGCCTGGCTTCTTTCTCGACTGGTGGCGGCATCCGCATGCCAACGCTGCACAGGTCTGCGCCAGCGGCGTGTGGGACCTGATGGCGCCGCAGAGCCCTGACATGAGCCGTTGGCTGACCTGGCATTACTACACCCAGGGCTCGGAAGTATTCAAAGGCGATCTCTACTTCTACTCGGTGGACCACGACCTCAGAGCCCGGCTAGGTGAGATCGACACCAAGCGCTGCCCGGTCATCATGCTGACGGGCACCTACGACTACCTTACCCCGCCCGAAGCCACTGAGGCCACGGCCCGGCAGATTCCCGGCTGCATCTACATCGAGATGGAAGACATCGGCCACTTCCCGATGTCGGAAAATTATCCGCTGTTTTCCGTCTACCTGAAGGAAGCACTTCGCATCATCAACGAACGGACCTGACGCTGCCGGCTTGGAACCTCAAGGGTAACGCCATGAAGATCGTAGAATTCAACGATAAGGGCCAGCAGGTTGAGCTCGAGCCAGGGTCTTTGGCGACGAAGTCAGCCATCAGCCATCTCGCCCCCCACCCGACCATCGGCCGGCCCGCGCAGGATGTGGCCCGCCGGCGGCGCAACTCCTCGGGCATAGAGTTGCACATGTTCCAGACCGGGCGGCTGCGCACCAAACTGAAATACATAAAGATGAACCAGGGTGAGCAAGATTACGAAATTCCGGTGCCTTGGTTCCTGATCAAGCATCCCCAGGGCAATGTGGTGATCGACGGCGGCAACGCGGTGGAGGCCGCAATCGACAAGCGCGGTCACTGGGGCGCGGTGGTCGAGGCCTACGACCCGATTATGGAACTGTCCGAGAACTGCGTAGATCAATGCCGCTCTGTGGGCGTAGAACCGCATCAGGTGCGCTACGTGCTGCAGTCGCACCTGCACCTTGACCACACCGGCGCAATCGGTCGTTTCCCCAAGGCGCAGTATTTCGTGCAGCGGGCCGAGTGGGACTATGCCTTCAAGCCACACTGGTTCGCCGCCCCGGCCTATATCCGCGCCGATTTCGACCGGCCGGGGCTGAACTGGAAATATCTCGGCGGGGAATACACCGACAATTACGATCTGTTTGGTGACGGCACGATCCGGATGATCTTTACCCCAGGCCATGCCGCCGGCCACCAGTCGTTCCTCATCGTCCTGCCGAAAACCGGGCCGGTGCTGCTGACGATCGACGCGGCCTATACACTCGACCATTGGAACAACAAGGCTCTGCCGGGGCTCGTTGTATCCTCGGCCGATGCGGCCGACTCGGTGGCTAAGCTTCGGCGCGTCGCCGCTGACACCAACGCCATGGTGGTGACCGGCCACGATCCCGATAACTGGGCAGCGTTTCAGAAGGCGCCCTACGACTTCTACGACTAACCGGCTCGCTGCTACCCGGGTTCTATTTGGTGGCACCATGAAACTGTATTTTGGAGGAGGATAGAATGCGGAAACTAGTCAGCCTAGCGCTCGCCACCGCCCTAGTCGCGGGCAGCGTCACCTATACCCTAGCCGAAGGTCTCGACGAGATTAGCCCCGATGTCGCCAAGCGGCTCTACAACAAGGATATGCTTGACCCGGCCCAGCCGGTCGGCCCGAGTGCGTGGCGCGACTTCACCGCCAAGCGCCCGCCACCGTGGAAGATCGGCTATGCCAGTTCCTACGCCGGCAACACGTGGCGCGCGGCAGTGATGGCCGAGTTGCAGAACAAGATCGTCCCTGAATGGAAGTCTCTCGGCCTGCTGAGCGAGCTGGTCATTACTCAGTCGAACCTGAACGACTCGACCCAAATCCAGCAGATGCGCCAACTGGTGGACCAGGGGGTGGATGCGATCATTGTCTGCTGCTCGAACCCCACCGCGCTGAACGCGACAGTCCAGTACGCGCATGACCATGGCGTTCCTGTCTTCTCGCTGACGGGCTACCTGACCTCGCCCTACTCGATTAATTCGTCGGTCAACTACCAGGTGGCCGGTTACGAAATTGGCAAGGACATGGCCGACCAACTCGGCGGCAAGGGGAATGTCCTCGTGGTCGAAGGCATTCCCGGTACATCGGGTTCTGACAGCCAAGACCGCGGTGTGAAGGCGGGCTTGGCAACTGCGCCGGGCGTCAAGATCGTGGGCGACGTGGCAGGCATGTGGACGGACCAGGTGGCCCAGGGCGAGGTGCAGAAGTGGCTTGCCACCCATCCTGGTAAGCTTGACGGCATCGTGGTGCAGTCGGCTGCCGAGATGGGCGTTCTACGCGCCGTGCAGCAGTCTGGCCGCGGTAACGTGCCGGTGGCGATCGGCGGCGAGCTTGGCGCGCTGTGCTACTGGCGCAAGCATCCCGACTACGTGAAGACCTCGTTCCAAGTCTGGCCGCCGGCCGACGAAATCGAGCTGATCTGGAACATCATGATGCGCACGCTCGAGGGGCAGGGGCCCAAGATCCAGTCGATCCTTGTCGACCCGGTGAAGATAAACTTCGACGACCTGAAGAAGGTGATGAACGACGATTGCTCCCTCACCTCGGCCAACTGGCTCGCCGTCGGCCCTGAGAAGTGGGGGCAGGATCCAGCCTATCTCGATCAGTTCTTTCTGCACCCTGCAGACCCGCGGGCCTATAAGCCAGCGAAATAGACACCGCCAAGCGAAAGGGAGGAGTCCGGGCGCGGGTTCCTCTCGACCGCATTCTGCAACAGCCTGGACATCCAAAGCGGACCCCGCAGGTTAGCCATGTTCACCGCCAACCCCGAGCCTGAAGCCGAAGCACACGCGCACGACACGATCGTCGTCCGTAATGTGAAAAAATACTTTGGGCCAACCCGGGCGCTGGACGGCGCGAGTTTCTCGGCCCGGGCCGGCGAGATTCACGCCATCGTCGGTGGCAACGGCTCCGGCAAGAGCACTATGGCCAAGGTCGTCTCGGGCATCCTGCCGATCGACAGTGGCTCGATCTCTATCCTCGGCGAGGCGCCATCGACGCCGGCCGAGAGCCGCGCGCTCGGCATCGCCACGGTCTACCAGGAGGTGCTGGTGGCGGACGAGAGCACCGTGGTGGACAACATCTTTATGGGCGCCGACCGGCTTTTCACCAAGACGCTCTCGCAGGAGCAGAAGGTGCGCCGCGCTGCCGAGCTGATGCGCGAGCTTTCGGGCGAGGCGGTTGATCCCTTCGCGTTGGTGGGAACCCTGCCGCTCGGGCTGAAGCAGTGGATTACCATCGCCCGCGGCTTGCTGAGCGAGCCGCGCATCCTAATCCTCGACGAAAGCTCGGCCGCGCTCGACTTCGACAGCACCGAGCGGCTATTTACCAAGATGCGCGAGTTACGCGACCGCGGCACCACGGTCCTGATCGTCACCCACCGTATCGCCGAATTAATTCGGATCTCTGACCGCGCCACGGTCTTGCGCGACGGGCGCGATATGGGTGTTCTGGAGAAGAGCGAGATCACTGAAAAGAATCTGCTCGCCCTGATGACCGGCGAGGGCCAAGGTTCGCGTCATGTGGAGCATGAGGCGCCGCAGCCGCGTACGCAGATCCTGTCGCTCCGGGCGAGCGGCCTCGCCCTGCGCCCCGGCGACCGTCCGTTCGATTTCGAGCTGCGCCGCGGCGAGGTGGTCGGCGTGGCTGGCCTCGACGGCCAAGGGCAGGACCTATTCGTGCGTGCTCTAGCCGGCGTGATTGCCCCAGTGGCGGGCCGAATCGAGGTGATTGGACCAAGGGGCGAAAGCAAGGTGGTGCGCAGCCTCGCCGATGCAGTGTCGGGCCGGATTGCCTTCGTCTCGGGAGACCGTAAGAAAGAGGGCATCTTCGCCTCGCTCTCGATCTTCGAGAACATGGTGATGCCGCTCTACCGCGAGAAGCGGCGCGCCGGCGTACTGGGGATCATCGACTGGCCGAGCCTCGGCGCAATCTTCAAGCGCGAGGCTGAGAATCTACTGATCAAATACGGCGATCGGGGCGACAAGATCACCTCGCTGTCGGGGGGCAACCAGCAGAAGGTGCTGATTGGCCGCGGGTTCGCTATGCGTCCCGACATCATTGTTCTGAACGATCCAGCGCGCGGTATCGACGTGGGCGCAAAGGCGGAACTCTACCGCCACCTGCGCGCCTATGCCGAGGATGGTAAGTCGGTCGTCTACATGTCCTCGGAGCTCGAGGAGTTCCTGGGTTTCGCCACCCGCGTAATCGTGTTCCGCAACGGCACCCCGTTCGACGCTTTTGACGGTCGGCGGCTGGAGCCTAAGCGCATCCTCGAAGCAATGTTCGGCCAAACCGACGGATCAGGCCTTACCGCTACGCATGGCCTGGTGCCACGCAGTGCAGGCCTAGCCGAAGTTGGAGCGCCAGCGCGGGGCGACGGCGTGAAGGTGTATGTGACGGTGCCGGCCGAGATAAAGGCGGCGATGGCCGCGGCTCGGCCGGTGCCAACGCCCGAGCGGGCCGAGCGGCGCGAACTGCCCGCCGAGCGTCAGGCTCAGGGCAGACGCATCAAGATCGTGGAGTTTGATGGCGAGGGCTTTCCGGCCCGGGAGCTACGGCGATGAGCCGGCCTGAGCAGATCGGCGCCGGGGTGCCGATTGCGGCGCCTGCGGTGCTTGGCGGGCGGTCGAATCCGTTCTTGCTGATACCTATCACGCTCTTCTTCCTGTTGCTTGGGTTCGACGCGCTGCGGGCGCCCATGCTAATCACCAGCGCCGGGATCGGCAGCGCAATCATCGTGGCCACGCCGCTGGTGCTGGCCACCTATGCGCTGATGGCGGTGGCAATCGCCGGGCGCGGCACCGTCGATCTTTCGGTGGGCCCGCTGATCAGCTTTATCAACGTGACGATGATCCAGCTGCATAGTGCGGGCATGCTGAACAATCCCTTCGCGGTGATCGGCTACACAGTCTTCATCGGCGCACTTTATCAGTTCCTGTTCGCGCTAATCGTGATCTTTGTGCGGGTGCAGCCGATCATCGTCTCACTCTCGGGTTATTTGGCGATGTCGGGGATCAACCTAGTGATCCTGCCGCGGCCGGGAGGGACGGCGCCCGACTGGATGGCGAGCTGGGGGCTGGGGACCACGATCTTCTCGCCAGTGCTGCTGATCCTGCTGCTGGCCTCGCTAGCCTGGATCCTGTTCACCCAGACGGCGTTCTACACCCACCTGCGGCTGATGGGCTCGGACGAACGGGCGGCCTATACGAGTGGGGTGCCGATCTACCTCGTGCGGATCGGCGCGCATTTGATCTCGGGCTGTTATGCCGGACTCGCTTCGATATGCTTTACCGCGCTGATCTCGTCAGGCGACCCCTCGCAGGGCGCGACCTATACGCTGGTCGCCGTCACCGCGCTGGTTCTGGGCGGAGCCTCGCTCGCCGGCGGGCGAGGCGGCGTGTTCGGCAGCTTCCTCGGCGCGGTGAACCTCTATCTGATCACCTACGGCCTTGCCACCTTTAACTTCGGCGCGGTGCAGAGCTTCGTGACCAGCCTTGCCTATGGCACGATCCTGGTGCTGTCACTTCTGTTGACACTACTTATCCCCTTCATCCAACGCCACGTGCGGAACTTCTCGCCGCTTCTCTACTTTGTGGCGCTGTCGGTGGTGGTACTTGGTGTGATCCTGCATGCGGGCTACGACTATGGAACGGTGGCGCCTGCCGGACAGGTGCTAGCCGGCCATCCGCTGCCGCCGATCGATCCGGCCCAGCTTTACGTGGGTCCTCTCGAGACGGCCGCGCCCAACGCCGCCGAGGCCGCGCTACGTAGCTTCGCTGCGCCGATCGTCTGGGGGCTGCTGCTTTTGATCGTACTCGCGGTCTTCCTGCGGGTGGCGATCACCCAGTCGAGTCGCCGCAGCATCGCCCCGGGGGTGGCAGTGGTGGTAGCGGCGACAGTACTGTTCGGCGCCTTCATGATGCGCCATCCCGATGGTTCCCGCCCCGCTACTCCGGCAGTTCAAGAGGGTAGCAAATGACGCCGCCGGCGACGCCTCAGCTGAGCCTTCCGGCGCGCATCGTCGGCTTAGCCGTGGGCATGACCCTGACCGCGATCGGGGTGATCTACGGCTTCATCCAGGGCATCTCGGTGCAGGTCGTCATCCTCGCCGGCATCGCCACACTCGTCGCCTTCGTCTGGGGCTGGCGCTTCGTGCTCGGCCAGTTCGTAGCCGAGTCTGGGGCAGTGGGCAGCGCGGAGGACGAGGCGGGCGAACTGCGCCAGGCCTGGCGACGGTTCCGCGCGCCCCTGATCGGGTTCGCGTTGATCCTGCTTGCCTTCCTGCTGCTGTCGCTGACGGTTGCGGGGTTCTTCAACGTTTGGAACGTGCTTTCGCTCCTCATCCTGCTGTTAATTCTGGTGCTGACCGGCACCCTTGGCCGGCATTTCGAGGAGAATCGCTCGGCTTTCATCGGCATCATGGTTCTGGCTGGTCTGTTCTCGGTCGGGTCAATGAACATCGACGGCTTTGCCTCGACGATGAACATCAAGTCGATGCTGCTCTTCGCCTCGTTCCTCGGCATTGCCTCGGTGGGCCAGACGCTGGTGGCGCTCCTCGGCGGACTCGATCTCTCGATCCCGTTCATCATCGGTGCAGCCAATGTAGGGTTGCTTTACCTGATCGGCCTCGGTGTCCCGCCATGGCTTGCCACCATCATCGTGCTGGTCGCCGGCACCGCGCTTGGCGTGATCAATGGCTTCCTGAGCTTCCGGCTGCAAGGCCAAGCGCTGATCGTGACGCTCGGCACTGGCTTCGCGATCTCGGGCGGGGTGCAGATTATTACCTCGATCGGCACTGCTTATGGCGGCAACGTATTCGGCACAGTACCGGCCTGGCTAACCAACCTGTCGGCAATGGGCGGTTCAACCCTCGGCCTGCCGTTCCCGCCTACTATTGCGATCTGGGCAGTGATCGCGCTGATCCTGATTGTGGGGATGCGAGTCACCCTATACGGCCGCCACCTCTACGCGGTGGGCGTGAACCGCATCTCCTCCAAGCGGGTCCAGATTTCCGAGCTGCGATACTGGGTGATGATGTACGCCGTCTCGGGCTTCTTCGCGGCGATGACGGGAAGCCTGCTTCTGGGCTGGAGCGGCGGTGGCTTCATCGGGGTGGGCGACCAGTATCTATTCCTCACCCTTGCCGCGGTGGTGGTGGGCGGCACCTCGCTGCTGGGCGGGCAGGGCGGCTACGGCTTCACCGTGATCGGCGTGCTGGTGCTGCAGGTGCTGTCGTCCTTCCTGATCGGCATCGGGCTCAATTTCCAGTGGCAGCAGTTTATCTTCGGGCTGCTCATCCTGCCGATGGTCGCGCTCTACGCCCGTTCGCCGCACATCCGCACGCAGATCTAAGGGCCCGGCCATGAGCAACAACAAAACGACGCTTCAAGGGAGGCAGATGAGATGGCGGTTTTTCAGACGACGGATTTGACCGCGGCGAGCTATTCGGTGGCCCTGTTCGGTCTCGCCGCTACCACGGTGCTGCTGCTCATCGGCACCGGTTGGGTGGGGCGGACCTGGAAGGTTCCGGTGACGCTCTGCGGCGTGGCCGCCCTCGTCGGCGTTGCTGCGGTGTTCGACGCGCGTGAGGCCTGGGCCGCCGCCGGCCAGGTGCCGATCGTCTATCACTACGTGGGCTGGGCAATCTCGATGCCGTTGCAGGTGATCGCGATCTACTTCTTTGCGCAGCAGGCCGGAAAGATGGGCATCGGTCTGTTCTGGCGGCTCGTCGTCGTGTCGGTCCTGATGGTCTTTGTGCGCTACCTCGG
>JAJZZR010000213.1 GCA_021797465.1 Pseudomonadota bacterium
CCTGTATACCCAGGCGAGTCAGAAGCCGGTGGTGCTGCTGAAGCCCTTCGGGACCGGATCGGCGGTCCCCAAAGCGCTGCTCGATCTTGCCGACGAGGTGGTCGACTGGGACGAGCGTGCCTTGGTGGACGCCATCCGCCGCCAGGCGCGCCATGAGGACACGAACCGCTGGGACACGATCGAATTCAAGCTCGATTGAGCCCGGACCCTGGTGCCGCACCCGTGAGGCACGGCACCAGGAGAAGCGGCCCGGAGCGGGACGGGGCCCGCTAGAACCGCGCCGAAAGCGTCACGTACACCGCGCGCGGCGCACCGGCATACGCGAGCGCATAGCCGGCGCTCGAAGTGCCGTACAACCCGCCGGCAGAGATGTACTCGAAGGCATTGTATTGCTTGTCGAGCGCGTTCATCACTTCCAGCTTCACTTTGACCGACTTCGCGGCGCTTCTGTACCAGGACGTCGGCAGCGTGGTGGCGAGCGCGAAGTTCAATACCCCGTAGCCGGCGATCTGGGTATTCGAGGGCGCGCCGGTGTTGTTGTTGAAGACATACTGCGGGCCGACGTACTGATACCACGCGCGGGGCTTGATCGCGAGTCCGTCTGAAAAATTGTACGTCCAGTAGGCTCCGATGTTGAACGTCTTGTTTGGCGTGTCGGAGACCGGCAGTCCGGAATAATCGGTTGCGCCGCCGGTGGGAGGCGCGAACGCGTATGAGTTGAAGTACGCACTCTCGATGTTCAGATTGGTGAACAGCTTCAGGGCGTGCCAGTTGGCCTCGGCGGAGAAATTGACGCCGTGATACACCGAATCGCCGGTGCCGAGGCCGAGGAAATCGCCTGCGGAGCTGTTCACGCCGATGATCTGATTGCTCAGATGATCGTGGTAGTAGTTCACGTTGACGAGCACCCGCTGGAACTGGCCGATCGCCGGCCAGTAGAGCTTGAAGCCGGCCTGATACTCGAGACTCTTCTGCAGGATGTTTCCGCCGACCGGCTCGCTCTGATACAGACCGCCACCGCCGCCGACCTGCGGCAGCCGATAGGCCGTCGCCCAGTTGGCGTACAGGGCGAGCCAGTGCAGCGGTTGCCAGCGCGCGCTCACGGATGGCTCGGTCTCGTTGTAGTTGGTCTGCGTGGCGGGCAGCTCGCCCTGGTCGTGACCGCTGAACAAGCCGAGGCCGGTGGGATTCGACGGGGTGGGATTGCTCAGGATATCGGACAGCTGGAAATACGTGGGGCCGTACGGGTAGTAATCCGTGTGGAAATTGACGACGCGGATTCCCGGGGTGATCGTCAGGCTGGCGATCGGCGAGATCGCGTCCTGGAGGAACGCGGCGAGGTCGGTGACGTTCCAGAAGTCACTGCGGTGATTCGCGTTCGGCACGGCGGCGGAGCCGCACACGGTGGTGCCGGCCGGAACGTTGGCGCCGTTGCTCAGGCTGATCAGGCTCGGGGTGACGACGCAGGCGCCCGGGTTGTAGAACGCGTTGCGGGAATTGTATACGCTGTTGATGAAATATCCGCCGACCCCGACCGTGTTGTACGGCAGGTACATGTCGCTCCAGATCTTGTCGCCGTACATGTGCGAGGTCGGGTTGTTGTGCTCGTACAGATTGCCCGGGCCGGGATTGCTCAAGTCGAAGTTGTTGTAGTGGTTGTGCAGGCGGTCGCCCTCCCGATACCACAGCTGGTTGTGCAGGGTGGTGCGAGCGGAGACCCGGATGTTCTGCCTGGCGTAGACGAGCCAGGTGCGGTTGGAGTCGTCCTTGCGCCAGACGTTCTGATTGACGCTGGTGTAATAGCCGGTGGTCGCCTCGCTCAAAAGAGGGCCGCTCGCCCCTATGCCGTTGACACTCAGGCCGGGAATCGGGGCGAGCGGCACCGGCACCGGCCGCCAGCCATTTCCGGCGCCGAGATAGGCGCCGAAGCTGATGTTGCTGCCGTGGTCGAATACCTTGCGCGTCTTGAGAAACACCGCGTAGTTGCGCGTGGGCCAGGCGAATCCGTCGGGGGAGGCGTGGAAGCTGTTCGAGCGCCCGGCGCCGCCGGCCACTACGGTCTCCCAGCCGTCGATCTCGCCGGTCTGCAGAATCAGATCCGCGTTCTCGGTGCTGAAGCTACCGCCGGTGAGTTGCACGTAGGCGCTGGCGCGGCTGGCAGGCTGAACCGGCACGAAGTTGACGCCGCCGCCCATGTTGTTGTACCAGCGGCTCTGGGGGTTGCCTGGGCCGTAGGTGATGCGCGCGCCCTGGAGCAGCGCGGTTTGGGGAATCTCCGGCGTCTCCCACAGCCCGGTGGCCGGATTGACCATCGGTATGCCGTCCAGGCTGATCGCGAGGTTTCCATTGTCGACGGTTCCGGGAGATACACCGGCCCAGCCCTGGTTGAGCCCGTTGATGCTGATGCTTGCTTTGGTTCCGCCGGTCTGGCCGTAGCCGGATACCGCAATGCCGGGCGCGAAGGAAAGCGCCTGGGCCGCGCCACCAACGACGCCGGCGGATTTCAGCTGCTGCCGGTCGAGCGCCTTGTCGCCGAAGGCCGATGCATAGATGGACCGCTGCTTGAGGCTTTTTAGCTGGAACGCCTTGGCGGTGACCACGACTTCCTGTAACGACGCCATGGGAAGCATCGGGGCCGTCGTCGGCGCCGGCGCCAGCGTCGTCGTGGCATTTGCCGCGGCGGCAGAGAGCGTTGCGGCAACTGCGAACGCGATGCGTGAGCCATGTGTGAGACGCCGCAAAGGCAGACGAGACATAGGGCGGTTCCTCGTGATTTTCATTTGACGTGCGCGAGCGTGATCACGCGCCGAGGACCCGTACGATAGAAGTCGGGGATGACGTCCCGATTGCGGATTTATTGCAGTACTGTGTCAGTGAAACCCCGCTGCGTACCGCCGTGAACCGCCGCGACGCGGTGACCGGAGCGGGCGCGGCGGCCCGAGGGCCGGATCCGCGCGGTTACGGAGCGGCGATGTGGGAAAAACACCACAACGGCCGGCCCAATCGTGAATTGCGCCCGGCGAATTCGGGGTTGGGCGATCCGGCGGCCCGGTCGGTTATGGCCGATGTTGCGCAGCGCGACGTTGGAAGTCGCAGCAGGCACCGCCGCAGAGTTCCTCCCGGAGGCGCGCGACGGCGCGATCCGGGCCGCTGCGCGAGCGCCGGTGGTTGGTCACATCGCGTGTTTCCGCAGTACAATCGGGCTGATCGCGGCCGCCGATTGCGGCATCATGACGCGCACACCTCATCGGAGGCGCCCCATTCCCGGAGCCGATCGCTTGGTTCGTATCTCACGTGATCTCAGCGCATTCTCAGGAAACGGACCGCCATCGCGGCCGAAAGCCGCTCATTGGCGCGCGCTCAGGCTCGCCTGGCTTGCCCTGGCCGCGCTTCTGGCGGCCTGTGCAAGCACGCCGCCACACTATCCGTCACAGACGGCTCAACGTTTCATAGGTAAGCCGCTGTTTAGCCTGGAAATGCACTGGAGTATTCCCATTGCGTTGCGGCATGCGCATGCCCACGGAGGACGCCGGGCGATTTGGAAATTCAACCAGTACAACTATGATGGCTGCCGCGTCACGGTCTTTACGGATCGAAAAGACATCATTCGCAAGGTGACTTGGACGACCGGTTGCGGACCGGAGGCCGGCGCGACGAAGCCTCATCCGTCCGCGGCGAAGGCGCCGTGATCGCTCCATCGGCTGCTTCGCGTCCGCCTGCGGCGCATGCTGCCGGGGCGCGCAGACCCTCGACGGCCGAGCCGCGGACCTCGAGACGCTGCGGGCGCTGCTGAGGACCGGGCCGGGGCCGACGGGTCCAGGCTCTCGGCCGCGCGCTCAGCGCCGCAGGCGGTGCTCGCGATTCTGCCCGCGCGAGATAACCTCGGCGATCGCTTCGGCGGCGCTGGCGAACTGCGTGAGCACATCATCGAGGGTGAGAATGCCCACCAGCCGCTCGTGCTCATCGACCACTGGAACTCGGCGCACCCCGTGGGTCGTCATCCGCTCGATCGCCTCCGAGAGGTCTTCCGATGCGCGCGCCAGGACCACCGGCGTGCGCATGATCGAGCGCACGGCCACCTGGGCCGGATCGCGTTCTTCGGCCAGCACTTCGATCACGATATCCCGGTCGGTGACCAGCCCGATCGGCCTCTGCCGGTCATCGGTGGAGTCGGTGACGACCAGGTCGCCCACGTGCCGCTGGCGCATCAGGCGAGCGGCCGCGAGCACGCTGGTCTCCGCCGGGCATTGTGCGACTTCGGGCGTGCAGATCTCTTTCAGCAACACTTCGCTACCTCCTGCCGCTCATTGCGCGAGCACGTGCGCCAGATGGACGAGCCGTGGATCGAGCGGCTTGTGCAGGCTACCGAGCGCGGCCAGCGAAGTCGCCGTGATCTGTCCGCCCACGATTCCGAGCATGACGCCATGCGAGCCGGCCTGCAGATGCTCGACGGCGGCGGCACCGAGCAGCGAGGCGTAGATTCGGTCGAACACGTGAGGCGCGCCGCCGCGCTGGACGTGACCCAGCTTGACGATGCGCAGCTCGAACCCGAGCCGCTCGGCGTGCTCGGTGAAGTAATGGGCGAGGGCGTCCGCATCATGGCGCGCCCCTTCGGCCACGATGACGACGGCGTGGCTCTTGCCACGCTGGTACGCCGCGCGGATCGCGGTTGCGACGTCTTCCGGACTCTGCTCCTCCTCGGGAATCACGATGGCTTCCGCGCCGCCGGCGACGCCGGCCAGGAGCGCCAGATAGCCGCATTTTCGACCCATGACCTCGACCAGGAATACCCGGCCGTGAGCGCTGGCCGTTACCCGCAACCGGTCGATGGCCTCGAGCGCGACGTCGAGCGCGGTGGTGGCCCCGAGAGTGATATCCGACCCGGCCAGATCGTTGTCGATCGTCGATGCGATGCCGACCACCCGCACGCCGTGCTCCGTCAGGGCGTACGCGCCGGCCTGCGAGCCGTTGCCCCCGATGACGATGAGGCCGCCGATGCGCAGCGCTTCCAGCCGGCGCACCGCCTGCGCCTGACCGGCTTTGGTGCGGAATGCCTCGCACCGGCTCGTGCCGAGTATCGTCCCGCCGCGCTCGAGGATTCCGCCGACCTCGCGGGCCCCGAGCCGCTGCACGTCTCCGGCAATCAAGCCCTTGTAGCCGTGCCGGACGCCGAACATCTCCAGACCCGTGTTCACGCCGGCGCGTACCGCGGCGCGTACGGCGGCGTTCATTCCCGGCGAATCGCCGCCGCTGGTCAGCACCGCAATTCTCGAATTTGACGTGGACATGGTCTCAGGCCGCGTCGGGGGCTTGTGCGGCCCGGATTTCACGCTCGAGCGCCGGTGCCTGCAGTGTCGTCTTCAGCACGGCGTCGGGATTGAGGCTGATCGAGTCGATGGAGAAGCCGTCGAAGTGACGGCTGAACTCGTCGATCAGCGGCACGCTATGGGGGATCTCGTCCATCACGTAGATCTGCAGGGCGTTCTCCCCGCGCACCAAGCTGAATATCGGGTTCTCCTCCCTCGTAGACGATGCGGCGCTCGAGCATCTCGCGGTAGGCCGTCGCGGTGATCGCGAAGCCGTTGGGTACGAGTACGCCGTGGGTACGCAGCGTTCGATACATCTTTCCGCGCCAGGCGGTCTTGCCCCAACCGGGGGCACATCGGCCGCGGAAATGGTCTCGAAAAAGCGGATGAAGCGGAACGGGTCGGTCATGGCGGGTCGGCGCCGATGCGCATGCTCATGGGTCGTAGGTGCAGCCTTTCATCCCGGCCGCCGCCGGCACAGTCGTACTGTGCGCAGCGTGATACGTATTGGCCGACCAGCACTCACTGCAGCGAACGGCCGGCACAGGACCGGCGCCGCTGCAGCTCGCCGAGCATTCGCGCGGCAAGCCTCTCGGTCGCCGCCTGCACCGGGGGGGAGAGGCTCGCGCCGAGCTCGAAGGCTGCGCCTTCGACCAGATAGACGATGCACCGCGGCGGCAGCGTGTGCAGGGCGCGCGCCATTTCCACCGCCGGTGCGAGCCCGAGCCCATGCGTCGAGTGCGTGCGCAACTCACCGGGCAGCGGCCGGGCGGCATCGAGCCGCAGAATCGTTCCGGGCGGCGCCCCGCTCAGGCAGGCATCGATCAGCGTCACATCCGGCGCGCCTTGCAGCAGCGCCAGCAGCCCCGTCACCTCCCCGTCGTGCTCGAGCAGAGTTGCGGCTGCGCCCAACCGGCCGCGCAGACGCGCGAGCACGGCGCGGCCGGCGCCGTCATCGCCACGCGCGGGATTGCCGATGCCGATGATCACAGGAGAAGGGTGCACGGTCTACCGCCCGAGAACCTCGAGATCGAGAAAGTGTGCCGAGCAGGAGATGCACGGATCATGATTGCGCACCAGTCGCTCGCAATGCCGGCGCAACTGCGCCTGTGGCAGGTCGAGATGCCCGGAGACGAAGCTGCGCAAGTCCGCTTCGATAGAGCCCTGGTTCTGCGAGGTTGGCGCAACGATGCGCGCCGTGACGATGGTGCCGTCACCGTCGAGACGGTAGCGGTGATAGAGCAGGCCGCGCGGCGCCTCCGTGGCGGCACAGCCGAGCGCCGCCCGCGGCTCGAGCGGGACACAGGGCTGCTCCGGTGGTTCGTAGTGCTCGATGAGGCGTAGCGCCTCGTCGCATGCGTACAGCACTTCCACACAGCGCACCACGATGCTGCGGTAGGGATTGCGGCAGCCGGAGCCGATGCCGGCATGCTCGGCCGCCTCGCGGGCGATGGGCGAGAGGCGCTCGTAGTTGAGGTTGTAGCGGGCCAGCGGCCCGGTGAGATACACCTCCTCTCCATGCAGCCGGCAGTGCAGGGCGCTCGATCGCGGCACCTGGGTCTCCTCGAAATGCGCTTCGAAGTCGTCCACCGCGATGTCCAGAGCGCGGCTCGAGACGATTCGCCCGGCATTGAGCGGATACTCTTGCGGGTGGCGCAGGGCAACGAAGGTGTAATCGCGTTCGAAGTCCGGGTGCGGCAGCGCCGCGCTCCAACGCACCAGCTCGAGTGCCGCCTGTCGCGCGGCCGTGATCCGCGGCACTAGGGCGCACAGCTCGCGCCGGGCCGGTACGCGGTAGAAACCGCCAACGCGCACGTTGATCGGATGGATCTCGCGTCCGGCCACGGCCGCGACGATCTCATTGCCGGTCTTTTTCAGCGCCAAGCCCTGGCGCAGCAGCTCGCCGTGCTCGCGCGCCAGGTCGATGGCGGTCTCGCATCCGAGGAAATCGGGCGCGTGCAGCATCACGATGTGCAGCACGTGGCTGCTGATCCATTCGCCGCAGTACAGCAGCCGGCGCAGCGCCCGCAGCGGCGCGGTGATCTCGATGCCGAGCGCGCGCTCCATCGCATGCACCGCGCTCATCTGATAGGCGACGGGACAGATGCCGCAGATGCGCGAGGTGATATCCGCAGCCTCGCTCAGGTGACGCCCGCGCAGCAGCGCCTCGAAAAAGCGCGGTGGCTCGAAAATGCGCAGTTGCGCACTCTCGAGCGCGCCGTCGCGCACGACGATTCTCAGGGCGCCTTCGCCCTCCACACGGGCCAGGTAATCGACCGCAATCGTCTTACGGGTCATGGCGGTCACCTGCGGCGCGAAAAGCCGCGGCGTTGGCATTGAAGGTGCGATACAGCCGCCGCAGCGGCAGCTCTTTCAGCCCCAGGGCGCGCAGCCGAGCGCTGAGCGCCGCCGCGTTCGGGGTTTCCTGAGGGCCGTAACAGCCGTAGCAGCCCCGTCGGTACGCCGGACACAGCGCACCACAGCCGGCGTGCGTGACCGGGCCGAGGCAGGCGAGGCCCTCGCGTACCATCACGCACGGGGTGCCTCGGGATTTGCACTCGATACAGACGCTGTGCGCGGCGATCGCCGGCCGACGTCCCGCGAGCAGCGCCGCCAACACCTCCAGGAGCTGGCGTTTGTCGATCGGACAGCCGCGCAGTTCGAAATCCACCGGCACGTGCTCGGCGATCGCCGTCGAGGTGGCGAGTGTGCGCAGATACTCCGGGTGCGGATAGACGGTTGCGGCCATCACGCCGGCGTCGGCGAAGTTGCGCAGTGCCTGTATGCCGCCGGCCGTGGCGCA
>JAJZZR010000468.1 GCA_021797465.1 Pseudomonadota bacterium
GTTGTCAGCGCAGCCGTTCCGGCGCACTGGCGAGATGTTCCGAACGGTTTCTTTGGTCGCGGACCGTCGCGAAGCCGCAAACATCAGCGTTGTGGATCGGCCACCGAACCCCTTTAGCTTCGAGATGGGTGAGCGCGTACGCCGCGGTTCAGCGCGACGAGGCCGGCGGATAGCTGCGAAATCATGATTGAAGCCAGAAACGTTCAAATTTCGAGTCAACATTCTCGATCAGACTTTACTCATTTTGATAAAAAAGATATTAAATTAGACAGCTAATGTTTTGGTCTTAAAATATCGTCTTGTGGGAATAATCTGTGATCAGTTTGAGATTACGCGACGAACGCGTCAACTGCACACAATCTCCAACCCAGCCTCCCCGCTCCTTCCGGCCCAAATGCCTCTACGGTGCCATACTGGCCATGGTTGGCCTCATGCCCAATCTGGTTTGTGGTATCGCAGATGCCAACACAATACGGGATCTCGGATTTCCCCAGGGCATTACCCTGAGGAGTGACCACCTCCATGCCAGCGTGTTCATGCCGGTCACTCAGGGGGCAATCGGGGGCGACCTGACCCTGCGTTTCATGGCTGCGAGTACACTTGGTGCCGGTGCGGCGCTGACCGTCGAGGCCAATGGCACGCCGGTGGATACCGTTCCCGCCAGCGACGCCGGTTCGCCCATCCGCATCACGATTCCGGCCTCGCTTGTGACAGGGCAATCCTCCTTTCTGCGCCTGACCTTTATCGAGACACTACCGCCGGTCCGGCGCGGTCACTGCGGCGGCCGCTCTCCGGCAAGCACATGGATCCGCATCGCCGCAAATACCGGCTTCACGCCATCCGGCGGCAAGGCAGGCGTCGGAACCGCTTGGCGCGGACTTTCGACACCAGTGACGATCGCGCTGCCGTCACAGCCGAGCCTCGCCGACATCGATAGTGCGCTCATTCTGTCCACCGCGCTTGTCGAGCGCGGAATCACGCCGTTCGTCTCCGATCAGCCCGACGCATCGATCCGGATCGACCCATCCAATGACCCGAAACACGATGTGGCAAACGTCGAGACCGGCACCGATGGTCAATCCCAGATCGTCGTCGGCTCGCCCGCCGCGGCGCGCGGTCTGGTGGTGGCCGATCAACTGACCGCCGGCATTCGCTCGGCAGGCGTCACGGCGATGCTGGCGAGCGCCGCCACCAAACGTCAGGGGGCCGATGCTGTCACACTCGGAGCGCTTGGCATCGCCTCGAAAACGGTGACGGTATTCGGCACCAGAACCTTGCCAATTCCTCTCGTTCCGGCGTCCCTGCCGGTCAACAGGCACGTCACTGCCGTAATTCTGGAGGGGAGAGGCGCCGCCCTTCCACCGGGCGACGCCGAGGCCGTTACCTTGCTGGTGGGCGGCAACGTCGTCTGGAGCCGAGCCTTTCGGGACGCCGTGAGGCTTGACCATGTGCGGATCGATCTGCCCCAGCGACTTCTGTCGGCAGGGGCGCCCGTCACCTTGCAACTGAGCCGGCTTGGCCACACCGAAGTGTGCTCGCAGCCTGCAGGGGTGGACTTCACCCTCATGAACAATACCGAACTGGTTCTGGGGAATGGCCCGCGCCGGCCGACAAGGTTTAACGGGTTTTCCCCGGCGGGCGGCGGCTCGGTTCCCGTGCTGACCGACCTGCCGGCGGCGGCACTCGGCCCGACCCTGCCGCTCGTCGCGCAGTTGCTGGGCAACCATGAGGTCAATCCGATCGCCATCAATGTCATCGCCGCGAACGGACCACCGACCCGTCCGTTCCTGCTGATCGCGGACAAGCCAGATGATGTGGTGGCACAGGCGCCGCTGCCGCAACCTCGGGCGCCGCACGCCGCCCGAAAGCTTTCGCTTCCCGGCCGGTCGGCAGCGATAGAGCTGCCGCATATTCCTAAATTGACCGTTCTCCAGCTGGTCGCGACCAAGACAGGCGTTCCGGGACTGTGGTTGACTCCCGGCCCACGATCCAGCCTGGCTCAGGCTGTGTTGCCCGGCGATGGAAACATCGCCTTCTATGATGGATCGGGACCGCCAGCGACCTTCGAGACGGCCGCATACCGGGCGGACTTCCACGGTTCTGCCGTCGCCAGCGTGGCGGGCATCGTCGCGGCCTGGCGTCGGGAGCTCTTTGCGGTCATCTGGTTGCTCATCGCTGTCGCTCTCGTCGTGATTCTCGCGCGGCGGAGACACCGTCGATGAGGAGAATAATGCCGGCATGGCGGCTGGCGGCGCTTGTCATCGCCGGCACCGCCGCAACAACATCCGCCGCCAGGGCGGGTGCCTGGCCCGAGCCCGTCGGGCACTGGCTCGCGATCGAGACGTTCAGCGACTATCACGCGGCGACCCAGGGCTATGGCCAGTTCGGCCAGCCGGCCGGGCGAGGCCGCTATGTGCAATATGAGTTGTCTCCCTACATCGAATATGGGCTCACTCCACGATTGACTCTGGGTTTCCAACCCAGGGCTCAGGAAGTGATACAGTCGAACCTGCCGGGCACCCGTGGGGCCACCGGCTTCGTGCAATTCAACCTCTGGGCACGCTATGCGGTGTGGCGCGACGCATGGAACGTGATCTCGGTACAGGGGCAACTGGGCATCCCCGGCGTGCAAAGTCCGGCCTCCCCCGTTCTTGCCCAGCCAGGCGCCGAATATGAAGGCCGCGTGCTGTTTGGCCATGCCTTTCGCCTGCCCGGTGGCTGGTCCGGCTATACCGATCTCGAAGCGGGCTATCGGATGGAAGTCGATGGCTGGGCCGATCAGATCCGTGCCGACGGGACGATCGGTATTCGCCCTCGGCGAGGCTGGCTATTGCTCGCGCAAGGCTTCAACACGATCAGCGTCGGCACGGCCGCGCCCGGCGGATCGGATTACAATCTCTACCGCGTCGCGTTTTCCGTGGTGCATGACCTTACTCATCATGTCGCTGTGCAGGCAGGCCTATGGCATGACGCCGGTGGGCGAAACGTCGCTCTCGGCAATGCTGGCTTTCTTGCCGTTTGGCTGAGGTTCTGACGCATGCCCGCTTCGGGCCGGCCACCATGGCGGCCGCCTTCCGCTCGCGATCTGGCAGCACTCGACCGCCTGGTGCAAGCGGGCAGCGTCACCCCCTTGCAACGGGACGAGGCGATCCATACCGCCTATGCCTGGCGCGTCAGTCTGCCAGACGTGTTGAGCGCGATGTATCGCGTCACCAGCTTGCGATGGGCAAGAGAACTATCCGCCGCATCGGGTTTGCCGCTTGTCGATCTCCGGGCCAGTCCGTGCGATCACACGCTGCTTGCCGAAGCCGAGCATGACCTTTACCTGCGTCACCTGTTTATTCCCTGGCGGCGCCAGCCGGACGGCGTTGTGGTGATCGCAACCCTGAATCCCGAGGATCCTGCGATCCGCGCCCTCATGCGCGAACGCATGCCGGGCTGTCACGTCGAGTTCGTGATCACGTCGAAATTCGATTTGATCTGGGCCGTTCAACGGATATTTGATCCAGAATTGAGCGAAGCGGCGCGCGAGGCGCTGTTCAACCGGAATCCGGAACTCTCGGCAAAAGTCACGCTTTCGGCGGGCCAGAAGACCGTCGCGGTGGGGATTGGTCTTGCGCTCCTGCTCGCCCTGGGCCTGGCCCCCCGCCTGACGCTGCTCGGCATCATGGCGACGGTTTCCGCACTGTATGCGTCCCTGTTCGCGTTCCGCGGTGTCCTCACGATCGTCGGAAGCGGGAGGCGGACCGATATATCCGTCAATGCGAGCGAACTCGCCGCACTCAAGGACGGGGATCTCCCGGTCTTCACCGTTCTTGTTCCGATGTATCGCGAGGCTGAAGTATTGCCGATCCTGGTCGATTCGATCCGACGCCTCGATTATCCGCGGGCGAAGCTCGATGTGAAACTGGTGCTCGAAGCCGGCGACACCGAGACGATCGAGGCAGCAAAGGCCCTCGGTGCTGAGGATCTTTTCGAGATCATCCGGGTTCCGGACAGCCAGCCGAAAACCAAGCCAAAGGCGTGCAACTATGCGCTTCGCTTCGCGCGCGGCGAATACACCGTGATTTTCGACGCCGAGGACAGCCCTGAACCCGACCAGCTGCGCAAGGTTGTCGCGCTGTTCAATGCCTCCGGCCCCGAGGTCGCCTGCGTTCAGGCACGGCTCAACTATTTCAACCGTGATGACAATTTCCTGACCCGGATGTTCACACTCGAGTATAGCCAATGGTTTGACTATCTGCTGCCCGGCCTGTACCGGCTGAACATACCTATCCCCCTCGGCGGAACGTCGAACCACTTCCGAACCGAGGTGCTGCACGAACTCGGCGCCTGGGATCCCTACAACGTCACCGAGGATGCCGATCTTGGCATCCGCCTCACGCAGGCTGGCTATCGGGTGGCCGTGGTGAATTCCACAACATTCGAGGAAGCAAACGGCGTCCTGCACAGCTGGATCAACCAGCGTAGCCGATGGATCAAGGGCTATATGCAGACATGGCTCGTGCATATGCGCCGGCCGGTCGAGCTTTACCGGCGGCTGGGGCCGGTCGGATTTCTCGGCTTCCATATGTTCATCGGCTTCCCCCCGATGACCGCGCTGATCAATCCGTTGCTCTGGATCATGTTTCTCGTCTCGGTCATCGTTGGGCGATCGGCCGTGGCCGGCTTCTTCCCGGGGCCCGTTCTGGTGCTTGCGCTGTTCGATCTGATGGTGGGCAACGCGATGTACGTGTATTTCAATATCGTCGCTGTCGCGAAGCGTCGCTGGTACGGGTTGGTTCCATGGGGACTGCTTGCCCCTGCCTATTGGGTATTGCACTCCGTGGCGGCCTACAAGGCACTCCTGCAACTCATCACCAACCCTCATTATTGGGAAAAGACAACCCACGGAACGTCCTCGCGCACTCAGGAAACCATTGCCAGCCTCAAGGCGGGTTCCGCCACGGGAAGTGAGGCACAGTGAGTAGCGGCGCAAACCACATCCAGGTCCGCGCTTCCGGCCCCCTGGTCACGCGTGCGTGGCGAGTGGCGCTGGTCGTCGGCGGGGCGTCGTTCTTGTTGTTCGCCGCGGCCGCTCACAAGCTCCTGCTGGCCGGCGCGATCGAGCCCGCCCTGCGCGAGTCCTGGAATCACGCCAATTCGCAGATGTTGCTGTCCGGGCAATGGCCGATGTTTGTGATGATCAATCTTCTGCACCTGATACCGGGATGCGGCCCATCCTCGATGGTCGTCATCACAATAACGGCCACCGCTCTGGCGCAGGGGCTTCTGGCGCGTGATCTCATACAACGCGGTTGGTCACCAGGTTTGGCGGCATCGGGTATTCTTGTCACCAGCGCGAACCCGGTGATCGTCATCATCGCGACCAGCGGAGCACCAATGATCTTTTACACGATCGTGGTGGGACTCCTGATTCTGGCGATCGATCGCGTCGAAGCGATCGCCGATACGCGGGCACTTATACTGCTCGGAGTTGGCGTCGCCGCAATGTTCGTCCTCTGGCCAAATGCGATCTACTGGGTAGCGCCCACATTAATCGTGCTGCCCCTCGCCTTTCGCGAAATGAACAGCATTTCCGCCGCGGTCGCGCTATTCACCATTGCACTTCTGCCAGGCTTCATTGTCGTATCGTCGATGATATTAAGCGGTGCAATGTTCGGGCGCCCGCCTGCCGAAGCGATCGCTGTATGGAACGCGATCCTGCACGGGGCGGCTCCACAGGAAGTCCTTCACAGCGCCTGGCTGGCCTCTTTTGGCGGCCAGTTCACGGCAGCGTTTGTCGCGCTGGCGCTGATGTGCGCAACTATCGCGCCAAGAAGCTGGCTGATCATCTGGCGCCTCGGGCTCAACCGGCGGGAGCAAACCCAACCGGCCACGGCCCTTGCGGCCCTATTGCTGCCGCCGATTTCAGGCGCCCTGGCGACATATTTCTGGCACCTCGACGCACCAATCGTCGTCGTTGCCTGCAGCCTGGCTGCGGTCGCCAGCTGGACCGCCACAGCGAGCCTGCGGCACGGCGAGCGAGCGGCCTGGGTATTGCTGTCGCTGGCCGGAACATCCTTCGGATGGGCGGCGCCACTTTTGTGGCAGGACTCCGGACTTGCTCACTTGCGCCACATATTGCTGACATAAGGGGCCATTGATCGTGTGTTGATGATCGTCTGCTGATATCGGCTGAGAGGTATTGGGATGGAGCAGCCCACGGCATCGGATGTGAACTGCCTCGGGCTTGCCGGCAACTGCAATTTAGATTGCTGCCTTGGGGCTTTGGTTGGTGCCGGAAGCGATCACAGAAGTCTTTCCCGAGACGATCGTGCAGACCTGCATTGTCCATCTGCTCAGGAATTCGATGGATTCCGTGTCCTAACAAGGACCGAAAGACAGTTGCGACCGCGCTCAAGGACATCTACCGGGCCGAGGATGCCAGGACCGCCGAGGACGCGCTCGCCGCCTTCGAGGCCGCTCGATAGGGTCAGAAATATCCCGCCATCGCCCAGAACTGCCGCCGGGTCTGGCGGGAAGCCCTCCCGTTCTTCGGCTTCCCCAGCAATGTTTGGCGGATCGTCTACACCACGTACGCCATAGAGGCCCTGAAATCCAAGCTGCGGCGGGGCATCCATGCGCGCGGCCATTTCCCGGCATCGCTCCCCTCTGCGCACGAGGACGTCATCGTGAGCCATCAGGTGGCTAACGTTCTTGCCTGCATAAAGTGCTTCTATCGACGAATTTACTCACGCGATTTGAATGGTCTTTCTGAAAAGTCGTTGCGGCAACGAAAGTGAAAAAGTATGGCAGCTCCCTTCATTTGGAGT
The DNA here is from genome assembly GCA_021797465.1 of Pseudomonadota bacterium. GTDB lineage: Bacteria > Pseudomonadota > Gammaproteobacteria > Steroidobacterales > Steroidobacteraceae > 13-2-20CM-66-19. The sequence goes on from JAJZZR010000468.1 coordinate 6,816, forward strand.
TGTTCATGCCTTCCGAAGTCCTGGAATACGACCGTGTCGCGCTGGATCTGGAGACCGATATGATTCTACAGAAATACAGCAAAATGAGGCAGTTGGACCACTCGGCGGAATGGCCCGCCGGGCTGCCTCACATCGGTTCGCGCTCATCCGGTGCAGCGGTGCCGATGATCCGTCCGGCAAGCGCCCATGATCAAATGAAGTGACTTCAACATGTTTCATCGCAACGAGACAAGAGTTCTCAGCGCTCGCGGAAGGTCCGAAGGACAACGAACCAGTCTGACGGATCAACGGCGTGGATCCGGAAAAAGTGCGGCTCTCTTCGATACGCCATGAGCATCGCAGTTTGATCATCATCCACGAGACCGCAGGCGAGCAGAGAAGTATATGCGTCATCGATAAGCTTGCCGAAATGGAACCAACCATCGGCGGGTCCGACGATATGACACCCCTGGAAATACACATCCCCTGTTTGGACAATGTCGAAGATCGGGCGATCGTCGGGTTCACGAATGTAAAACATATTCATCTTTTTCTTGCAATCAAATCGCCACGATGTGCTGGGATCAAATCTTTGAGAATCTCGGCAGTACCCGAAATCGATCCATGCGACCTGTTGATGTATGAATTTTGCAAGTTTGATAGCCGTACAAACAAATGCTGATTTTAAGGCGTTTACCAATACGTAATTTGGGTTCCAATACTCAGGCGAATTAGGATTCCGCACAAATTTATGCAAATGAATCATATTAGCATCAAAATTTGAGATAATTTTTCCCATTCGACCTTCTGGACCGAAGAGGTCGTCCATCACAAAAATTTCAGTAAGTCGTTCCAATCCAAAAGATTTACGAATATCGTAAATCATATCTGAAAATTTTTGTTCGGTAACAATTACCATATGATTTGGCAATTTTGCCAGGTTTTTAAACCAACTCAAGTAGGTTTCATTCGATCGGGCAAATCTATTAGGAGATTTATTGTCTTCTGATCCTTCCAGCCATTCGCCCCTTCCTATATCAAAAAAGCCCGTTACGATTGAGATTTCCATCATCATTTATAACCTTAACAACACAAGAAAATTATCAAATAGGTTGTCGTCTCGTTTGATTAATTGCACAATTTTTCAATCAATTGCCGCCACTCGCATACACGTCGTGACCAATCGTACTCTTCGGCAAAATGAGCCTGCTGGGCGAGCGATCGCTCTGGCTGACCGTTCCACGGAT
>JAJZZR010000221.1 GCA_021797465.1 Pseudomonadota bacterium
GGCGTGTTTCGATAGGTCTCCTGGTTGTACGCATCGAAATGCTTCACCTGCGCGATCACCCCCTCGCTCTGGATCCCGCGGATCTCCGCCGCGGCAATCCGCCCGGCCAGGTGCGGATCCTCCGCGAGGCTCTCGAACTCCCGCCCCCAGCGCGGATCGCGGTCGATGTTCACGGTGGGACCGAAATCGACGGACATGCCCTTGGAGCGCTGCTCGGCTCCGATCACCTGCCCATACTCGTACGCCAGCCGGCGCGAGAAGCTCGCGGCGAGCGCGGCGCCAGCCGGCAGTTGTGTCACTCCGATCGCGCCATCGCCGACGCCATTCGGACCGTCCCGCAGACCAACGGGCGGCAGGCAGGTCGGGTCGCTCCGGCGCATTTTTTCAAAACACAGGATGAGGCTGCCGGCGCCCTGCTCGAAGTGATGCACGCCGGCCAGCTTGATCTTATCCGCCAGAGTCATCCTGCGCAGGATCAGCGCGACACGGCGCGCGATGGGCAGGTGCGAATTGAGCCACGGGCACTGCGCGCGCGTGCAGACCGGGCGGGATGTCGCTGCCCCCGGTATCTTGCTGCTGCAGGCAACAAGACTCAATGCCGCCGCGGTCATGCCTGCAACCAACAATAACCGCGCACCGCTTGACCCTATGCTGAATCGAAACGTCATATGCGCTCTCCAGTGGACGCACCCTGGCCGGACTCCCCGGTTCGCGGCACCTCGCATTTTCCCGACCCCAGTCTCCGGTTACTGTATCAGCAGGCGCACAGATGCCCAAAAAGCAGAGCGCCTGGCTTATTCGTCCGGCCGTACGCCCCGCCTGCCCGTTGACCCCGGAGAATCTCAGGCGCAGGCTGCGCCCATGAGCACAATCAGACCTCCTGTCGTGCATCGAAGCGCCAGGGCGTCGGGGGCCATCCCATCGCTCATCGCCAGCCTCTTGCTGGCCTATTCGGCCATGGCCGTCGGCGCGATCGCCTCGCTCGATGCTCCTGCATTCTATGCCCGCCTTGCACAGCCGGTCTGGGCGCCTCCGCCGTGGCTCTTTGGACCGGTCTGGACGCTGCTGTACACACTGATGGCCCTCGCACTATGGCGGGTATGGCGCCGCTCGGGCCCGCGCACAGCCGCGGTATGGCTGTTCATGGCGCAACTGGCGGTGAACGCCCTGTGGTCATGGCTGTTTTTTCGCTGGCACCTGGGCGGCGCCGCGTTTGCCTGGATCGTCCTGCTGTTGGTGATGATCGTCGCAACCATCCGCCTGTTCGTGCGCATCGACCGCGTTGCCGCCGCTTTACTGGCACCCTATCTCGGCTGGGTGTTATTCGCCTCGATGCTCAGCTGGTCAATCTGGCGAATGAACCCATCCGTATTGTGACCCAAGAGCGCCTTCCAGAGAACAACTCGGAGCATGCGGCGCGCCCGACGCGCACGGATGTCACCCTTCTCCACGGACCGGTGCCGGATCCTTCGGATAGTCAGGCAGCGGAGCGCGAAGCGAGTGTAAAGAGCAGCCGCTCACCGGGGTGCGTCGCAACCCTCAGAACCGCGCCCCGACGTAGCACCGGCGCGTGCGTGTCGACGCGCAGTCGCACGGTCCGGCGCGCACCCCAAGGATTGGCCAGCCGGCACGGCCCGCCCCGGCGGCTCACGATCCGCACGTACGCCACATGCCCGCCGGTCAATCGGCTCGACACCGAGAAGTCTCCCGCCGCCAGCAGATCACCGAACGAGGCATCCTCCGTCCTCGGCCAGTCGGGAAATACGTGAATGTCCCGCTGGTAGCTCTGTAGCAGCATCGCCGCGATCGTCGTCGGAACAGTGGCCTCGTTCTCGATCCCGCCGGCCGGCATGGCATAGGCGAAGTTCGCATAGCCGATATGCCGCACCAACAGGCGCAGATGCTGCAGGATGGCCGTGGCGTTGTAGCCGACGTCGGCCGCCGCCGGATAGAAGCTCGAGGTATCGTTGCTGTCATACCAGAGGCGCATGTAATTGACCGTATCGAGAGCGGCCCGCCGCAGCCGTGGCCGGCTCTCCAGGCCGATGTTCCACGCTGGAAACACCACCTGCAGAGAATCCATCCCGGCGGAGGAGCCTACCGGTCGAACCGGCGGGTTCGGGCCAAAACGGTCTCCCTTGCTGATGTTCACCCACTGCATGCCGCGGGCGCTCTGCAGGATGACGCGTGCATCCCGCGGAATCGCTCGGCCGAGCGCCGCCCGGATCGCCGCCACGCTGCGCGCCGGGGCGATCGGCAGCGGGCTCAGATGCGCATCGATCCGCCGCCAGGTCGCGCGCCGCGCGTCGCCCCGGCGCAGCTGTCGGCTCATGCCGATCAGCGCCGGATACAGCATCCGCAGGAAACCGATCGTGGTCGCCGGATTCTCGTCGTCCGCCGGTCCCCACAGATGCTCATCCGGCGCATCGTCGTCGTCCACATACGTGCCGCGCACCCGCCGCAGATCGTGGTCCCAGAACCGCGCGATCCCGGTCAGGAAAGGCCAGACCTTGCGTGCGTAGGCGGCGCTGTGCGTATAGCGCCAGCGCTGTATGCAGTCCACCGCCGCGAACAGCGCATCGCTCTTCTGGTCGAGCGAGCGGAAGTTATCCGCACTCCAGCCGGGTGACGGCGCGAGGTGCGTGTAGTAGAGCAGCCCATGCTCGTGCAGCTTGTGGGCCAGTCCCTTGCCGCGCTTCATCCACGCGAGCAAGGGCGCGTCGTAGGGGTCGGCCAGGCTCACGTGGCCGGTTGGATACGCCGCCCAGAACGGCGCTTCGTAGTTGTAGTCCAGAGTGTAGTCGCCCTGCCACGCCATGTGCGGGGAGGTGATCCAGTTGCCCCAAAGGCCGGGAGCGACATGGCCCGCCCGGCTGCAGGAGGCCAGCACGTAGAGCGATCCATACCACCACGCCTGCAGCGTCTTGTCAGGTATGTCCACGTAGGACTTCGACCAGAACGCGCGCCACCACGCCAGGTGCCGCGCCCAGCGCGCCGCGACGCGCCGGGCGTCCGCATCGCTGAGCTCGGCAATCGCCGAGTGAAAGTATCCCGGTGTATCGCGGTCATCCACGGCCGCAACCAGCACGGTGACGCGCCCGCCCGCGGGAATGATGAACCGCGTCGCGCCGTGCCGCATCGCGGCGCGCGCCCCCAGCACGCGCAGGGCCAGCACGCCCACCGGTCCGATGCCATCAAAGGGAATCCGCGCATCGCCCGGATGCGAGGCGGCCCACTCCCACTGCGGTCCCATCACCTCTGCCGCGGTCGGAAATCGCCCCGTCTCCCCGATCCGCGCCCCATCCGCCAGCAGCACCAGGCGTGCCCCATCATAAGCGACCGCCACCTCGACCCACCGGCCCGGCGTCAGCGGCCGCTTCGCCGTCACGACCGTTCCGTTCAGATTGGCGGTCAGCCGCCCGCGGGCGACATAAACGCGTAGACCCGCGAGCGCACCCTGCGCCCGCGGCACATCGTGTCCCCGGACATTCCCGAGCGGATCGGCCGGATCCACCCTCTGCTTCATCCAGCGATGTCCCACCACCGCGGAAAAGATCACCCCTGTGCCGCTGGCGCCGCTCATCCTGATCTTCGCGCGCACGGTGAAGCGTCGGACCGGCATGATGATCTCGCCGCACGGGAACGAGGTCAGCGCGTCTCCTGCGGCCGCGGGAACATGCCAGGCGTAAAGCGGCCGGCGCGACCCAACCGCCGTCCCGGCGGCAAGGTCGCTCGCGAACACCCGCACCGACCGGATTCCGACATTCGATGCCCGGGCCTGTCCAGGCCGCGCGCCCCCGATGGTTGCGCGCACCGTCTCGGGCGACACGCGCAACCAGCGCACGCCGCCGGTTGTACCGCTCAAAGTTCGCAAATCCCGGTGGCCGAACCCGTCACGCAGCATGGCCCGCACGCGCAGCGCCACGGCGCCGGGATTGCGCAGCTGCACGGCGAACACGTCCCGTCCATCGGCCACCCAGGCACGCCAATCCAACGCCGCGTGACCGTGCGCGAAGCTCGCTGTCACGTCGGCCGGACCGATGTTCTCACGCAGCTGCGTGCCCGCCCCGCGCAGGGCGGGAATGCTCAGCTCCAGGCGTCCGACCGGCATGACCCGCCCGCGCAGCACGCTCCAGAAGTCATTTCGTCCGACGTAGAATTCCTGCCGGCCCGGCCGTCCCCCGATCGCCACACCCATGCTGCCGTTGCCGATGAGCGCGCCCGGGGTCATCAGCGGGGTCACGATGTTTCCCGGCATCTTCGCCCACGAGCCGTGAATCCCCGCGACGATGCTCAGCGCCGTCTTCGCCACGGACGCCCCGGCCGGCGCGAGTTGAGCGCGGCTCGCGGCGCGAACCGGCGTTTGCATGGCGGCCGCGCACAACAGCACGGCGGCGATGGCACCCGAGGCGGCCCACTCCCGCACCGGTTTACTCCGTATCAACGTCCACGCGCGAGCGGAATGCGGTAGATATCGATGCTGATCGGCGCAACCGTGATGCGCCGCCCGAAGTCGCTCAGCTCGTACTGCTTCACCACGACCTGCCTCTTGTGTCCCAGGGTATCGGCCGCGGTCAGGCTCGGCCCGGTCATCCGCCACAGTGTCGCCCGCCTGCCGAGCGCGCCACCCGCCACGTGCAGCACGAATTGCCGTGGCGAGTGTGTCGCGTTCACCACGGCCAGACTCAAGTAGCGGCGATGCGGCGATACCGCCGCCACCATGTCCAGCGGATAAGTCGGGCTGCCCGGGTTGGTATGGGGGAAATCCCCGAACACGTGGTGTCTCGGCACCGGCTGGGGTGAATTGCCGGTGAGCCTCACGGGAATCAGTCCCGGTCCCATGTGCCGGGTGTACATCTTGAACAAATGCCCGGTCGTGTTCAGTATCGCCCGCGTACGGGTGAAATCGAGCGTCGAGACTCCCATCGTGAAGGCCGACATGCGCAGGGCGGCCGTATGCCGGAGCATCTCGTTGAACATCATCGCATAGGCCATCGCCAGCTTCAGATTTGGCGGCGCGCCCGTGTAGGCGTACTCATCGATGGACATGAAGATCTTCTTCTTGACCATCCGCGGGAACAGCCGCTGGTACGCATGCCATTCCTCGACTTTCAGGTGCACCACGTCCGAGGGGACTCTGACCCATTGCAGGAGCGTCGGATGCGGCCGCGCCGGGCTCGCCGCGGCATGCACCCCCGGCACGGCGCTCGCGTACCAATGCTGGGTGATGCCGTCGAAGTAGCCCCAGGAGTGTTTGAGAAACCCACAGGTGAAGTCGCCCTTGGAGCAGATCGCCGCGTGTTTGTCCGTGTTGATTCTCTCGTCGGGCATATCGCCCGAGGCGAGCAGCGTGATCGACGGATCCACCCGGCGCATGGCACGCGCGAACTCGTTGTTCTTCAGCACGTAATACTTCACGTTCGTCTGGCCAAGCTCCCACTTGCCGTACGGTTCGTTGCCGATGTTCCAGATCTTCACGTCGTACGGCGCAGGATGCCCGTCGCGCGCGCGCAATGCCCCGTAACGCGTCAGCACCGAGCCGTTCATGTATTCGACTTCCCGTGCCGCGGAATGCGCGCCGCCGAAGCCTGCGTTCACCGTGATGTAGGGCCGCGTGTCGATCAGCCGGCACAGCGTCATGAATTCGTCCAGGCCGACGTCGTTGGACTTCACGGTATCCCAGGCGTGATCGAAGAACGGCGGCCGGGAATCGGGGTTGCCCACAGAGTGGTACCAGTTGAAGTCCGAAATGAAATTGCCGCCCGGAAAGCGCATGAAGCCGAAATGCTCCGAGCGCAGCAGCCGGATCGGGCCCGGGCGGAAGCCGTCCACATTGTCTTGCGGCATGAGCGAGACGGTGCCGATGGTGAAGGCCCCGCTGCCCGTGCCCGTCACCCGGAAGGTTGCGTCACGGTCGCTGGCGCCCGCCGTGAAGTGAAACGGCAGGCGGGTGAAATGCGCCGGCACGTACGGAAACGTAACCGTCTGGCGCGCCTGCGCGCCGCGTCCCCAGAGCAGCGTCACGCTCACTTTCGCTCCCGGTGTCGCACGCAGATAGATGTAGCCGGTGTAGCGCCTGCCGCGCAGCACATCGAGCCCCGATTGCTCGATCCCGCGCGGCGCCGCCGCGCCGAGCGCGACCCGCGGGCTGTGCACGCCCACAAACGGCGCGTGCGTATCCATGGTCACGAATCGCGCCGGCCCCAGCGGATGCCAGCGCCGCGCCTGCATCCCCGGAAACGGACTGTGCGCCCGCCGCGGCGGCTCGGCAGAGCGCGGCAGAACGGCATTGAAGAACTTGCGGTCATCGAGCATCTGCGCCCAGAGGCTCACGTGAATCAGCTGACCGAGGTTCTCGATGAACATCCCGTACTCGTACCGGGAGATCGGCCGCGCCGTCGCGCGCAGATCGACGTGCACGACCAGGCGGCCCGGCCTGCGCACGGCGGCGTGCGCCGCGGAACCCGCGACTCCAAACCATAGGGCCGCCACCGCGCTCAGCACGAGCGCCGCGCGGCGGCGGTCCTGACAGACGGGAAGATCAGTGCACAGCATGGATCACCTCGACAAGGTTGCCGTCCGGTACCGACCATGCCTTGGCACCCCTATGGGTGAAACGCCGGGTAACGTCGCCCCGGCGCAGCACGGTGATGCGCCCCTCCTCGGCATGGTCATACGTTCCGCCATTGTCGTCGTACGAAGCGAAAGCCGCAGGTTCGCCCGGGCGCACAGGCATCGCCGTGGCGGGAACAAGCGTTCGAGCGCATGGGCAAATCCCGCGCCGAGCAAACCGATTCCGAATCGCGTCCGAAAGCGGCTCACTCCGCATCAACGTTCACGCACCAGTGGAATGCGATAGATATCGATGCTGATCGGCGCAACCGTCACGGCGCGCGGGATGCCGCGCATCACGAACTTCTTCACTACGACCTGCGGCTGGTGGCCCAGCGTGTCGGCGGCACGCACGCTCGAACCGGTCATCCGCCACAGCGTCGGCCGGCCGCCGAGCTTCGCGCCGCTCACGTTCAGCTCGAACCGCTGGCGCGACCGGGTTGCGTTCACCACCGCCAGACTCAGGTAGCGGTGATGCGGCGACAGCGCCGCCACCATGTCCAGCGGATAGGTCGGGCTGCCGGCGTCGGTGTGGGGAAAATTCGCGAACAGATGCTGCTTCGGCAGCGGCTGCGGCGAGTTTCCGGTCAACTTCACGGGGATCAGCCCGGGGCCCATGTGCCGCGTATACAGTTTGAACAGCCGCCCGGTGGTGTTCAACACCGCCCGGGTCCGGCTGAAATCCAATGTCGAGACGCCCATGGTGAACGCCGACATCCGCAGGAAATCCGTATGCCGGAGCATTTCATTGAAGACCATCGCGTAAGCCAGCGCCAGCTTCAGATTCGCCGGCGCGCCCGTGTAGGCATACTCGTCGATGGACAGGAAGATTTTCTTCCTGACCATCTTGGGGAACCGCCGCTGATAGGCCGCCCATTCCTCCGCCTTCAGATGCACCCGGTCCGAGGGCACGCGCGCCCACTGCAGCAACGTCTGGTGCGCCGGAACGTAGCCCGCCTCGAGGTGCGGCAGCTTGACCCCTTTCTCGGCGAGCGCCAGATCGAAGCGCATGCCCGCCCGCGAATACCAATGCTCCGTGATGCCGTCGAAATAGCCCCATGAGTGACGCAGCAGACCGCAGGTGAAGTCCCCCTTGGAACAGATGCCGACTTGGCTGTCCTTGATGTGCAGGCTGTGCGCGACGCCCTCGATGATCATCTCGTCGGGCATGTCACCCGAGGCCAGCAGGGTGATCGACGGATCCACCCGGCGCATGGCCCGCGCAAATTCATTGTGGGGACCTCTATCAATCGGTCGTCAAGGGTCTCATGAGGGCTGAAAATGAGGGAAATTAGCGGCCGAATCGATAAACCAGGCAATTCGCCCTGGAATTCGCCGTTTCTGTGACTCTG
>JAJZZR010000199.1 GCA_021797465.1 Pseudomonadota bacterium
CAACACCACCATGCCGGCCGGCCACAACCAAGCAGGCGCCGTGCGATCTAACCCGAGCCTAAATGCCGAACCCGGATGTATCAAAGTCGTTGACACGCTCCGACCAGTCTGATGCCGATCCTACCCCCGAAGCTAATCGCTCAGGCGGCTAAGGTTTGCCCACAAGCGTTGTGGGCTTAGTTTTCCTGCTTGACAGTGGCCATGCCTGACACTATTTCGACCCCCATCGCTTGGGTGTGTTCGAAAATGCCGATTCTGGCCGACCTTTCCGAGATCCGTGTGGGCGCCTCTCCCAGGGGGCGCCTGGAGGCTGTTGCCGCCGGCGGCGAGCGGGTTGTCCACGCCAAAGACCTCGGCCCCGATGGGGACATCGACAGTGACCGGCTGACCCGGGTCATGGATCGGTTTGGGGAAACCGCTCCCCGGCTACGCCCGGGCGATGTCCTGCTGCAGTCGCGTGGGGTCAGCTACCCGGTGGGCCTTGCCACGAAAGATGCGAGCGGCGCGGTTCCGGTCTCCCCTCTGTGCCTCATCCGCCCGGACAGTGCCCAACTCGACGGCGCCTTTCTGGCCCTGTTCCTGGCCCAGCCCCGGACCCAGCAGCGGCTCCGCGCGCAGGCTGCCGGCACCCACGTGCCCGAGCTGACGCGGGAGGCGATCGCCAACATTGAGATTCCTCTTCCCCCCCTGCCGCGTCAGAGAGAAATCGCGGCCATGGGGCAAATGATGCGTCGCGAACGGGAGCTGTATCAGCGCCTTAGCGCGGCCCAGGATTCGCTGCTGTTCGGCTTGATCGAACGGTCAGCGAAGGCGCCCGGAGGCGCACCAACACCCCCGGGCGAACGTCGAGCGGCAGGCGCACCAACGCCCGCAGCTTTTGGTCCAACCTCTCCCGCGAAAGGATAAGCCGGATGGCTATCTATCTCACGACACCTGATCCGCACAAGCTTCTCACGGATTTCAAAAACAAAATCCAGCAGGGGCACATCGTCACCTGGTCATGTGACGCCGATGGTGACTTTACCCACACCCCCGCCCAGTGGGCCAAGAAGGCTTGGCTACGTCCTCGGCTCCTCCAGGGCCAACTCGCGCTGGGTATCGTGAAGCCGAACGGCGCAGGTGTGACATGGCCTATCTACGGCGTGTTCCACGGCCGTTTCATCGAGAGCATGGTCGAACATTGCCATGACCTCTTCAGCTCCGCGCAAGCTACTCCGAAGCCGGTCGGGCAACTTGATCAGGTCTGACCCAGCGGCATACAGGGAACCAAATCAGGTCGGGGCGGCGGCGACGCCGCCCCACCTTGGGGAAACACCATGATCGACCCGAACAAGCTCGAAGAAGTCAAGAAAGTCGCCTGGTCCGCCTGCGACACCTTCCGGGGCGTCGTCGATGCCACGGAATACAAGGATTACATCCTCGATTTCCTGTTCTTGAAATACATCAGCGACGTTTGGGCCGAGCACTATGAGGAAGCCCGCAAGGCCTATGGCGAAGACGAGGAGCGCATCCGCCGGCGCATGGCGCGCGAGCGCTTCGTCCTGCCCAAAGGCGCCTCGTTCTATGATCTTTATGCCCGCCGCGACGCCGACAATCTCGGCGAACTGATCAACGAGGCGCTGGACGCCATCGAGGAAGCAAACAAGGCCAAGCTCGCCAACGTATTCAACGTGGACTTCAACAGCGAGACGAAGCTTGGCCCGACGCGGGATCGCAACCGTCGCCTCAAGAATCTGATCGAAGGGTTCGCGGGCCTCAATCTGCGCCCGTCGGTGGTAGATGAGGATATCATCGGCGAGACCTACATCTACCTGATCGAGCGTTTCGCCGCCGGCGCGGGCAAGAAGGCAGGAGAATTCTACACGCCGCTGCAGGTCTCGCGGCTGATGGCACGTCTTGTTGCCCCCAAGCCAGGGGACCGGATCTGCGACCCGGCCTGCGGCTCGGCCTCCATGCTGCTGCGCGCCGGGGAATACATCGAGGCAACCTACAACTCGCATGATTACGCGCTGTTCGGCCAGGAGGTAAACAGCGCCACGTACGGTTTCGCGCGCATGAACATGTTCCTGCACGGCAAGGACGGCGCCACCATCGTTTGGGGTGATACGCTGAACGACCCCAAACTGATCGAGCGCGATGCGCTGATGAAGTTCGACGTGGTGGTCGCCAATCCGCCCTTCTCGCTCGATCAATGGGGGGCAGAGAATGCCGGCAACGATCGCTTTGCCCGTTTCTGGCGTGGCGTGCCGCCGAAATCGAAGGCGGACTACGCCTTCATCTCGCACATGGTCGAGGCGGCAAAGACACGGGAAGGGCGGGTCGGCGTCGTCGTGCCCCACGGCGTCCTGTTCCGCGGTGGGGCGGAAGGGCGCATCCGTCAGGCGCTGATCGAGGAGAACCTGCTCGATGCCGTGATCGGCCTGCCACCCAACCTGTTTCCCACCACAGGCATTCCCGTCGCGATCCTGGTCTTCGACCGCGCGCGGGAGGCGGGCGGCGCGCATGAAGGCCGGCGCGATGTGATGGTGATCGACGCCAGCCGCGAGTACCGCGAAGGCAAGCGGCAGAACGCGCTGGAAGACGCACATGTCAGCCGGATCGTCGAGACCTACCGCACCCGCGCCACGGTGGAGCGCTACGCGCGGCCGGTGCCGATCGCGGAGATCACCTCCAATGACTTCAACCTGAACATTCCCCGCTACATCGACACGGCGGAAGCCGAGACCGAAATCGACATCGCCGCAGTCGAACGGGAGATCGAAACCCTGGAGGGCGAGCTTGCCGAACTGCGCGGCAAGATGAAGGCGCATCTCAAGGAGCTTGGCCTCCATGGCTGACGGCAGGGGCATCGCCCGCCCAGCCTGTAAGCATCGGTTACAGGTTCGCTCGGAGGGTGTGGCGTGAACTCCTTTCTTCCCCAGGTCCTGGAAGGGCTGCGGCTGACGCATGATGTCGTCGCCCTGGTCCGCGCCATTGGCGAGGGCAAGGGCAAGCAGGACCTGTTCAAGGAGCGTGCGCCCGAGATCCTGGAAAACCTCCGTCAGGTCGCGATCATCGAGAGCACCGAGTCCTCGAACCGGCTGGAAGGCATCACGCTGCCGCGCACCGCGATCGAGCGGCTGGTCCGGCGCAACGAGCCACCCCGCGCCGAAAACCGGTCGGAAGGCGAGATCGCGGGCTACCGCAACGTGCTCAACCTCATTCACGAGCAGCACGAGCACATGGACTTCACGCCCAACCTGGTGCTGCAGCTCCACCGCGACCTGTTCACCTTCACCGGGATCGGCACGGCAGGGCGCTGGAAGCCATCCGACAACCTGATCACCGAGCGCGCGCCGGACGGCACGACGCTTGTGCGCTTCACGCCCGTCCCGGCCTGGCGTACGGCGGCGGCGATGGACGATCTGCACGCGCGCTTCGCGCAGGCCGGCGATTCCGAGGTGGATGGGCTGATCCTCCTCGCCCTCTACGTGCTCGACTTCCTGTGCATTCACCCCTTCGCGGACGGCAACGGCCGCATGGCGCGGCTGCTGACGGTGCTGCTGCTCTACCGCGAGGATTACGAGGTGGCCCGGTATATCTCGCTGGAACGCCTGATCGAGCGGACCAAGGCGAGCTACTACGAAACGCTCCATCACGCCTCCCAGGGTTGGCACGAGGCGGCGCATGACCCGATGCCGTGGGTCGCCTATTTCCTCGGGGTCGTGAAGGCGGCCTATGACGAGTTCGCCCGCGATGCGGGATCACTGCGGGACGGGCGGGGGGCGAAGACCGAGCTTGTCCGTCAGGCCATCAGCCAGATGCTCGGCGATTTCTCGATCTCGGAGCTGCACCAGCGCTGCCCCAGCGTCGGCTGGGACATGCTGCGCCATGTGGTGCGGCAGGAGCGCGATGCCGGCCGGCTGGAGGCCACCGGCCGAGGCCGGGGGGCACGATGGCGGCGCATCGCCGGAGGACCGGACGACAGGAATACCGGCAAGAGGGGAGAAAGGGGGCAATGAGCCCGCTTTTATTGCCCCCATTCGGGAGTTCTTACCCCTTTTCTGAGAGGCTAGAATGACGCGGAACACGGCACTTGGGACATCCGGAAGATGGTCCACCGCGCCCCTCGGCGAGGTAGCAGTCGTACAGACCGGCATTGCCAAGGGAAAGACGCCCAAGAATGGGTCAGTCAATCTGGCGTACCTTAGGGTAGCGAATGTCCAGGATGGGTTCTTGGATCTGTCAGAAATCAAGGAGATCGAAATCGAGCCTGCTGAAGCGTCACGCTACCAACTTCGAGCGGGAGATGTCCTGTTCACCGAAGGAGGCGATTTTGACAAGCTCGGCCGCGGTACAGTCTGGCGCGGCCAGATCGATCCGTGCCTACATCAGAATCACATCTTTGCCGTACGGACACATAAACAGACCTTGCTTCCTGAGTTTCTCGCATACGTAGCCGCAAGCCTCATTGGGAGGCGTTACTTTCTCTCTTGCTCTAAGCAGAGCACAAACCTGGCGAGCATCAACTCAACTCAGCTCAAGCAATTTCCGATTCCCCTTCCCCCGCTTCCCGAGCAACGCCGGATCGCCGCCGTCCTCGGCACCTGGGATGCAGCGATCGAGAAGGCGGAACGCCTGCTTGACGCAGCGCAGAGACAGTTTGAAGCCTTGCGGACGGAACTCTATCGCGAAGACGGCTCCGAAGAGAGATTGACCTTCGGTGGCTTCCTTGACGAGAGCCGCATCCCCGGAAACGACGGCAGCACCGCCCGCAAGCTGACCGTCAAACTTTATGGGAAAGGCATTGGACCGAAGCAAGACCGGACGGCTGGCAGCGCCAATACCAGATATTACATCCGGAGGGCGGGACAATTCATTTATAGCCGTCTCGACTTCCTGAACGGAGCCTTCGCGGTGGTGCCAGATCATCTCGACGGCTTTCAATCAACCCTCGATCTGCCCGCCTTCGAGATAGCTCCGCGCGTGAACTCCATCTGGCTACTGAACTATGTTACCCGCCCCGCATACTACCAAAATCAACAAAATCTCGCTCGTGGCCAGCGTATCGCGCGACGGGTAAATCCGGACGATCTGTTCGCCTCTGAAATCGCAGTTCCTACGAGGGAGCGGCAAGATGAGGTCGCCGCGATCCTCACCCTGTGCATCGATGGGATAAACAGCATCAGATCACTGGTGGTGGCCCTTCGTCGCCAAAAGACCGGCCTGATGCAAAAGCTCCTCACCGGCCAAGTCTGCGTGCCGGAGGCGGTCGCCGACCTCAGCCCGGCGGCCGACTGACATGGACCAGTTCGCGGCCTCGGAAAAATCGCTCTCGCAGGTGCCCGCCATGCACCTGCTCCAGGCGCTCGGCTATACGCTACTGACCAAGACCGAAGCCGAGCGCGAGCGCCGCGGGCGGCTTTCCAATGTCTTCCTGGAAGACATCCTCGCCACCCAGCTTCGCCGCATCAACCGCATCCGCTTTCGCGGGCGGGAGGTGCCCTTCACCGAAGGCAACATCATCGGCGCCATCGAGAAGCTGAAGGAACCGCGCGCCTCCGGCCTGCTCAAGACCAACGAGGACCTGACCGACCTGCTGCTGCTCGGCACCTCGCTTGAACAGACCGTGGAGGGCGAGACCCGCGGCTTCCAGCTTCGCTTCATCGACTGGGAGCACCCGGAGAATAACGTCTTCCACCTCTGCGCCGAGTTCGAGGTGGAGCGCAGCCGCTCCCACGAGACCCGCCGGCCCGACCTCGTGCTGTTCGTCAATGGCATTCCGCTGGTCGTGATCGAGTGCAAATCGCCGTCGGAAGACTGGGCGCAGGCGATCTCCCAGCATCTGCGCAACCAGCAGGACGACGAAATCCCTGGCCTGTTCCGCACCGTGCAGCTCCTGCTGGCCGCGAACAAGAACGCCGCGCGCTACGGCACGGTCGGCACCGCCGCGAAATTCTGGTCGCTCTGGCGCGAGCGCGAAGACCGCGAGGAGGATTTTGCCGCCGCCGTCGCCACGCCGCTCACCGAGACCCAGCAGCGCGCCACCTTCGCCGGCAGCTTCGCCGAGGAACACGCCCCCTTCGCCGCCGCCGAGGCGGGCGGCGGGCGTGGCGTCACCGAGCAGGACCGCGTTCTCTTCGCGCTCTGCCGGCCCGATCGCCTGCTCGACCTCGTCCGCCGCTTCACCCTGTTCGATGGCGGGGAGAAAAAGATCGCCCGCTACCAGCAGTTCTTTGCCGTGCGCAATCTGCTCCGTCGCGTCAAAACACGGGATGCCGAGGGAAGGCGGCAGGGCGGTGTGATCTGGCATACCCAGGGCTCCGGCAAGTCGCTCACCATGGTGATGATGGCCCGGGCGCTGGCGCTGGATCCTGAAATCGTCCTCCCACGGGTCGTGCTGGTCACCGACCGGATCGACCTCGACGAACAGATCCGTCGCACTTTCGCCGCCTGCGGCCTCGACCCGCAGCAGGCCCAATCGGGGCGCCATCTGCTCGACCTGTTGGGCAAGGACCGCGCGGCGATCGTCACCACGCTGATCCACAAATTCGACACCGCGCTGCGCGCCCGCGGCTTCGAGGACCGCTCGACCGACGTGTTCCTTCTGGTGGACGAAAGCCACCGCTCCCAGCACGGCACGCTGCACCCGCGTATGCGCAAGCTATTCCCCAACGCCTGCTATCTGGGCTTCACCGGCACGCCGCTGATGAAAGCCGAGAAGAGCACGTTCGAGCGGTTCGGCGGGGTGATCGATGTCTATGCCATCCGCCAGGCGGTGGAGGACAAGGCAGTCGTGCCGCTGCTGTATGAAGGGCGGCATGTCGAGCAGCAGGTCAACGCGCAAGGGATCGACGCCTGGTTTGAGCGGACTTGCGCCAACCTGTCCGCCGAGCAGAAGGCGGACCTCAAGCGGAAATTCGCCCGCGCGCGGGAGCTGTCGCAGACCGGCCAGACCATCGCCTGCATCGCGTTCGATATCAGCCAGCATTTCGCCCAGGCCTGGAAGGGCACCGGTTTCAAGGGGCAGCTCGTCGCGCCGTCGAAGCGCGCGGCACTGGCTTACAAGCGTGCCCTTGACGAATTAGGCGAGGTAACCAGCGAAGTCGTCATTTCCGGTCCTGACGAGCGCGAAGGCTATGAGACCATCGACGAAGGCCCGGCCGACGAGGTGGTGGCGTTCTGGAAGCGGATGATGGCCCGCTATGGCGACGAGCGGCGCTACAACGAGAGTATCATCGAGAGCTTCAAGCGGCGCGAGGATCCCGAAATCCTGATCGTCGTGGACAAGCTACTCACCGGCTTCGACGCGCCGAAGAACACCGTGCTCTACATCACCAAGAAGATGAAGGAACACACGCTGCTACAGGCGATCGCGCGGGTGAACCGGGTGGAGGAGGGGAAGGATTTCGGCTTCATCATCGACTATCAAGGGCTGCTCGGGGAACTCGATCAGGCCCTGACCGCCTATAGCGCGCTGGACGGCTACGAAGAGGCCGATGTCGCGGATACGGTGCTGTCGATCCGCGACGAGATCGCCAAGCTGCCGCAGCGCCACTCCGAGCTTTGGGACATTTTCCGGGAAATCCGCAACAAGGCCGACGAAGAGGCATTCGAGCGGCATCTGGGCGACGAGGTGCAGCGGAAGCTGTTCTACAGCCGCCTGAGCCAATTCGCGAAGACACTCGCCATCGCACTCTCATCGGCCGAGTACGCGAATGATCCGTCGAACGCGGGGCGCATTGCCGGGTACAAGAGCGATCTGCGGCGCTTCGAAAAGCTGCGCGCGGCGATCAAGCGCCGCTACCAGGAGGAGGTCAGTCTCCGGGAATACGAACCGCGGATCCGAAAGCTGCTGGACACGCATATCCTTGCGCATCAGGTTCTGACGCTCACGCCGCTGGTGAACATCTTCG
>JAJZZR010000309.1 GCA_021797465.1 Pseudomonadota bacterium
GGGCGGCAACGCCCTGCTGTTCTCGAGCGGGCACATTCTGCGGGTGTTGGCGGCGCGCTGGCTCGGCCAGCCGCCGCAATCCGGCCGGCTGCTGCAGCTTGGCACCGCCAGCGTGAGCATGCTCGGCTACGAGCACGGGCCGCACGAGCCCGTGGTGCACCTCTGGAACGAAGTGCGCCGCTGATCGCGCGCCGCGGCCAGACTGTTCCGGCGGGCACGGCCGGGACCCGTGCGGCCCCGGGTCCGACCGTACGCTCCGAACGCCCGGGCGGCCGGGCGGCCGGGGGATTCACCGATGGACTTGCGCATGACGGGGCTCTCTCCGGCGCCGCGCCGCGCGCTGTCCGGGCTTTCCGCCGCGTATTTCGCTTGAGAATCCGGGTCGCGGCCGCCGATAATGGTCCGCCGAGGCAACGGGCTTTCCCTCTGGCCGGGAGGCCGGGCGGTTGAGCGCCGCGCGCTCGGTTCCGCTCTGCTCGGTGCGGGACAGCGGTCTCGATCGCGAACGATGTGGGAGGGTGCGCATGACGGAAGCGGCGCTGGCCGTCGAGGGCTTGTGCAAGCGATTCATCCGGCCAGCGGTCGAGCACTTGAGTCTCACGCTCCCGCCCGGCGAGCTGTACGCGCTGCTCGGACCCAACGGTGCGGGCAAGACTACCACTTTGCGCATGATCGTCGGCCTGCTGGCGCCGGATCTCGGCACCATCCACGTATTCGGCGCCGATGCGCTGGCCGATCCCATCGGCGCCAAGCGCGTGATCGCCTGGCTGCCCGACGAGCCCATGCTCTACGACAAGCTGACGCCGCTCGAGTATCTGGAATTCGTCGCCGGGCTGTGGGGGATGGACGGGACCGCCGCCGCGGCGCGCGCCGAGGAACTGCTGCGCTGGCTCGAGCTCTGGGACCAACGGGACCAGCGCTGCGAGGAATTCTCGCGCGGCATGAAACAGAAGGCGGCGCTCGCCGGGGCGCTGATTCACGACCCGAGGCTGTTGATTCTCGATGAGCCCCTGTCGGGGTTGGATGCGGCGATGGGGCGGCAGGTGAAGGATCTGCTGCTCGAGCGGGTCAAGCAGGGCACCACCGTCATCCTGACGACGCATATTCTGGAAGTCGCCGAGCGTCTCGCCGAGCGGATCGGCATCATCCACAAAGGACGTCTGCTCGCCGAAGGAACATTGGAGGAGCTGCGCGCGCAGTCTGGACTCGCCGGCTCGTCGCTCGAGGACGTGTTCCTGCAGCTCACCTCGACGGGGCGCACATGATGCGGCTCGCGCCGGGGTCGGTGCCGTGGCTGTGGCGTCACGAGCTGCGCCTGGTGTTGCGAATGTCGGCGAAGGGCCTCTGGCGCCCGATCGCGATTCTCGGCGTCATGCTGGTGGGAGTGGCGGCCATCGCCGGCGCGCCGCTCGCCGCGGCGCTGGCCCATCGGCACCTGGCGGCAAGTCCGGCGGCGGCTCTGGCGACGGACCTGATGCTCGCCATTCTGTTCTGCTTGATGCTCTCGCAGGCGCTGTCCATGATCGTTCTGGCGTTCTATCAGCGCGGCGATCTGGATCTGCTCCTCTCGAGCCCGCTGCCCCCGCGGCGCGTGCTGTTCGTGCGCTGTGCCGCGATCGCGCTCGGCGCGGTCGGCCTGTATCTCGCGCTCGCCACCGCGCTGCTCGCGCCGCTCGTCGTGCGCGGACGGTGGCCGCTGCTCGCAACCTATCCGCTGCTGCTCGCGCTGGGCCTCGCGGCCACGGGCGCCGGTTTGCTACTCGCCGCAGCGTTGTTTCGGGCCATCGGCCCGCGCCGGACCCGGACGGTCGGCCAGGTGCTCGCGGCCTTCTGCGGCGCGTTCGTGATTCTGGCTTTCCAGGTGCCGCAATTCCTGCCGCACCACCACGCGATTCTCGCGCAATGGTTTTCGGCCGCGTTGCACCGCGGCTGGTTCGCGCCGTCATCGGTTCTGTCGTGGCCGCTGCGCGCGGCTTGCGGCGCGTCGGGCCCGTTCCTCGCGCTTGCCGGCGCGTCCGCCGCCGTGTTCGTCGGCGCCGTCGAGGTCGCCGGGGGCCGCTTTGCAGCGCAAGTGTCGGCGGCGGCCGGCATCGGTCCGCGGCGAAGGCGCGGCCGGCAGGTGCGCCCATTCCGCACCGGCTTGCACTCCGTACTGATCCACAAAGAATTGCGGCTGATTGCCCGCGATCCGATGCTGTTGTCCCGGGTGCTGCTGCCGGTCTTGTACCTCATACCGGCGCTGCTCGTGAGCTTTGGCCACGGCGCGTCCGCCAACTCGCGCATGGCGGCGTCGGCCGGCGCGGCGTTGTTGACGGTGATTGCCGGCCAGATCGCCGGCAGCCTCGCCTGGATCACGATCTCGGCCGAGGATGCGCCGGATCTGCTGCGCTGTGCGCCGGTGGCGCGTTCGGTCACGCTGCGCGCGAAGTTGACGGCTGCCGCCCTTCCGCTGGCGGTGCTCGTGATCCCGGTGGGCGCGCTCGCGTGGTTGCACCCGCGGGCGGCGGCTGCCGCGATGATCTGCATCGCCGCGAGCGTGCTCTCCAACGCGCTCATCCAGCTTTGGTATCAGAAGCCGATGCCCCGTAGCACGTTCCGGCGGCTCCCATCGGGCTCGTTGCTGCCGAACCTCGGGGGTCTCCTGGTGAGCGTCGGTTGGGGCGCCGTGGCCGCACTCGCCGCCGAGGCCACGCCGGTCGCTCTCACGATCGCGATGGGGCTCGCGCTGTTGTCTGGGGCATTGCTGCTGCTCTTGTGGCTCGGCGTAAACCGCGAGGAGCGGCCGATCTACGCGCGGCGGGTTGATGACGTCCGCGTGGCGCCGCCGTGAGGCGCAAGGACGGCTGACAGGCCGGCAGTGGCGCGCGCGCCGGCGCGTCTCCCGCGATGCGGCGATTCGCTCGGGGTGGCCGGATCCGGCAGCGCGAGGCAACGCCGCAGTCCGTCGAGCAAGAACGGCCGGGTCTCACGAACCCGTTCCGGTGACGGGCCTGCTCGTCCCCCGCAAGCGCAGCCAGAGAGAATTCAAGCGTGTGTCAGGTTTGCGGATCGAGGAGTGGGCGTGGGCGCTCCGGATCTGGAGAGCCGCTGTTGTAGTGTGGAGATTCTGCCGGCGCCGGCGATGGATATCCTGGAGTCGTTGCGGGTGATGAGGCTCGGCACGCTGGCGCCGAGATTGCCCGCGGTTTTCTGCGAGGAGACCGCCGCAGGTCTTGCGTAGCGACTGACGGTACTGGGCGAACACGATGAAGCGGGGCAGCGGACAGCTCGAATGTACGCCGCGCTTACGTGGGACGTCAGCATCGGTCTTGACATGGTGGGCACGATCGCGATCGGCGTCTGGCTGCGCACGCCCCGGGTAGACGGGATTCCGGACAACCCGGTGCGAGCCGCGTGCTCCCGGCTCGTGCCCCGCTACGCCGAACCCGCCGTACATCGATCTTGCTGAGCATTCCCGACATCGCCGCGCCACGGGGAACCGCGAACCGGCCCAGAGGTCCTCGTCGGCGGCGACGTCGGCAAGGACCGAGAAATGGCGAGCGCCGTCAGGAACGGCGCGAAGACGTCACGACAGGACCCAATGGACAGCGCCTTATCTCGCTCAGGACCTTGACAGCGGCACAGAAACGTCCCGGGACGCGCGCGGGCGGACTGACGGGCCGGGCCCGACTGTGCTAGTCTAGAAAATGTGTGGCGTGCCGCCGGACGACCTTCGGCCAACACCGCCTTGCGGCCGGGTAGGCGGCCAACGACCGGCCGGCCACCACGGAAGGCCGGTGCGACGGACCTGACGGCGCCCGCCGCGATCGCCGCGATCGAATGAAACGACTCCTCCTGCGAGTACGCCCGTCGGGAACGCCGGTGGAGGCGTGTTTCTGCGACTTGAGACGGAGATGACACGATGAAAGCGACGCAGCTACTGCACCAGTCCGGACAGAGCATCTGGCTCGACAACATCACTCGTGATCTGCTCGACAGCGGAACGCTGCGACGCTACATCGCCGAGCTGTCGGTGACCGGCTTGACCTCGAACCCGACCATCTTCGACCACGCGTTGAAGAACAGCGGCGCGTATGACGATTCGATCCGCATGGAGCTCAAGGCGGGACGCAAGGGCGAGACGCTGTTCTTCAACCTGGCGCTCGCGGACATCACGCGCGCGGCGGACGAATTCCGCCCGACGTTCGAGCGCACCAACGGGGTCGACGGCTGGGTATCGCTCGAGGTCTCCCCGCAGCTCGCCTACGACACCGACAAGACCATCGCGGCGGCCAAGGCGCTGCATGCGCAGGCCAACCGGCCGAATCTGTTCATCAAGATCCCCGGCACCAAGGCGGGATTGCCGGCCATCGAGGCGGCGATCTTCGCGGGCATTCCCGTCAACGTGACGCTGCTGTTCTCGCGCGAGCAGTACCTGGCCGCCGCCGAAGCGTACCTGCGCGGCATCGAGCGGCGTGTCGCGGCGGGACTGAATCCCGATGTCGGCTCCGTGGCTTCGGTGTTCATCAGCCGCTGGGATGTGGCGGTCGCCGGCAAGACGCCGCCGGATCTGACCAACCGTCTCGGCATCGCCATCGCCGGGCGCACCTACCGCGCGGCTCAGCAGCTGTTGTTCTCGGCGCGCGCGCGGCGCTTGTACAATGTCGGAGCGCGGCCGCAGCGGTTGCTTTGGGCCAGCACCGGCACCAAGGATCCCAAGGCCGACCCGGCTCTGTACGTCAACGCGCTGGCGGCGCCGTTCACCGTCAACACCATACCGGAGGCCACGCTCAAGGCTGTGGCGGAACGCGGTGAGATCGGCGCCGGCATGGCCGACGACGGCGGCGATTGCGAGCAAGTGCTCGCGCGATTCGCCCAGGCCGGCATCGACGTGCTCGCGCTCGCCGAGCGGTTGCAGGAAGAGGGCGCGGCGGCGTTCGTAAAGTCCTGGCAGGAGCTGCTCACGGTCATCGCGTCCAAGAGCTCCGCGCTGGGCGCCGCGGCCTGACCGCCATGAGGGTGCTCGCGGTCGATGTCGGCGGGACGCATGTGAAGATTCTCGCCACGGGCGAGACCGAGAAGCGAGAGTTCGATTCCGGCCCGACGCTCACGGCCCGGCAGATGGTCGCCCGTGTGAAGCGGCTGGCACGCGGCTGGCGCTACGATGCGGTCTCGATCGGCTACCCGGGGCCGGTCGTGCACGATCACGCGGTGGCCGAGCCGCACAATCTCGGCGCCGGCTGGGTGGGATTCGACTTCGCGCGCGCTTTCGGCTGCCCGGTGCGCGTCGTCAACGATGCGGCGATGCAGGCT
This sequence comes from Pseudomonadota bacterium, assembly GCA_021797465.1. GTDB lineage: Bacteria > Pseudomonadota > Gammaproteobacteria > Steroidobacterales > Steroidobacteraceae > 13-2-20CM-66-19. The sequence continues at coordinate 5,293 of JAJZZR010000309.1, forward strand.
CTCGGCAGCTACCGGGGCGGCAGGATGCTGTTCCTCGGCCTCGGCACCGGTCTCGGCACCGCGCTCATCGTCGACGGCCTGGTCGAGCCGATGGAGATCGGGCATCTGCCGTATCTGAAGCATACTTACGAGGACTACGTCAGCGATCGGGCGCTCGATCGCCTGGGCAAGAAGAAATGGCGCAAGCACGTCGTCGATGTCGTCAAGCGGCTTGCAGCGGCGCTCGAGCCCGATGAGATCGTCATCGGGGGCGGCAACGTCCGGCACTTGAAGACGCTGCCGCCGCACTGCCGGGCGGGCGATAACGCCAATGCCTTCAAGGGTGGATTCGCGCTGTGGGAAAAGGCGGCCGCGGTGCGCGGCACGCGGGCCCGGCGCCCGGCCGAGGGTCGAAGAACACGGAGACATCGGACATGAGCAGGACGGACCAGACCCAGACCCCCGGTGAGCGGCCCGCATGGCGTGCGCTGGCCGCTCATCACCGCGGCATCGCCGGCGCACATCTGCGCCAGCTGTTCGCCGAGGACGGCCGCCGCGGCGAGCGGCTGACCGCGGAAGGCGCGGGGATATTCCTCGATTACTCCAAGAACCGCGTCACCGACGAGACGTTGAAGCTGCTGCTGGCGCTCGCCGAGGAAGCGGGCTTGCGCGCGCGCATCGACGCCATGTTCTCGGGTGAGAAGATCAACGTGACCGAGAATCGCGCCGTGCTGCATGTAGCGCTGCGTGCGCCGCGCGACCAGGCCATCCGGGTCGACGGCGCCAACGTCGTGCCCGAGGTGCACGCGGTTCTCGACAAGATGAGCGCCTTCGCCGAGCGCGTGCGCAGCGGCCAGTGGCTCGGCCACACCGGCCGGCGCATCCGCAACGTCATCAACATCGGCATCGGCGGCTCGGATCTCGGTCCGGTGATGGCCTACGAGGCGCTGCGCCACTACAGCGAGCGCTCGATGCGCTTTCGCTTCGTGTCGAACGTCGACGGCACGGATTTCGTCGAGGCGACGCGCGCTCTCGATCCGGCTGAGACGCTGTTCGTCGTCTCGTCGAAGACCTTCACCACGCTCGAGACCATGACCAACGCGCACACCGCGCGGGACTGGCTGCTCGAGGGTCTCGGCGGCGCTGCCGCCGCGGTGGCCAAGCATTTCGTGGCGGTCTCGACCAACGCGGAGAAGGTCGCCGCGTTCGGCATCGACACCGCCAACATGTTCGGCTTCTGGGATTGGGTGGGCGGGCGCTACTCCATGGACTCGGCGATCGGCTTGTCGACCATGCTCGCCGTGGGACCGGACAACTTCCGGGCCATGCTCGCGGGCTTCCGGCAGATGGACGAGCACTTCCGCAGCGCGCCGTTCGAGCGCAACCTGCCGGTGCTGCTGGGGCTGCTGGGCGTGTGGTATGCGGATTTCTTCGGGGCGCAGACCGTCGCCGTGCTGCCGTACGAACAGTACCTCAAGCGCTTCCCGGCGTATCTGCAGCAGCTGACGATGGAGAGCAACGGCAAGCATGTCACGCTCGCGGGAAATCCAGTCGGGGTCGATACCGGCCCGATCTACTGGGGCGAGCCGGGGACCAACGGGCAGCATTCCTTCTATCAGCTGATTCATCAGGGGACGCGGCTCATTCCCTGTGATTTTATCGCGTTCGCGCATGCGCTGACGCCGCTCGGGCGCCATCACGACATGCTGCTCGCCAACGTCATCGCCCAGGGCGAGGCGCTGGCGTTCGGCAAGACCTTGGAGCAGGTGCGCGCCGAGGGCATTCCGCAGTGGCTGGCGCCGCATCGGGTATTCGAGGGCAACCGCCCGTCCAACACGATTCTCGCCGAGCGGCTCACCCCGGAAGCGCTCGGCAAGCTGGTCGCGCTCTACGAGCACAGCGTGTTCACCCAGGGCGTCATCTGGAACATCAACTCCTTCGACCAGTGGGGCGTCGAGCTCGGCAAGGCCCTGGCGCAGGCGATCATCCCCGAGCTGGAAGGTCCCGGCGCCACGACGCTGCGCCACGACAGCTCGACGAACAACCTGATCCGCCGCTATCGCAAGATGAAAGGCTCGCAGTGAGCCTGTCGAGCGGCCTCGCGGCGCCGGCCGGCGGCGCGCGCGACGCGGCTCATTCGTCGCTATGCAATTATTGAGGAGCGATTCATGCAACTCGGAATGATCGGCCTTGGGCGCATGGGCGCAAACATGGTGCGGCGGCTGTTGAAGGGCGGCCACGAATGCGTGGTGTTCGATCGCTCGGCGGCCGCGGTCGCCGAGCTGGTCAAGGAGAAGGCGACCGGCGCCGCTTCGCTGGCCGAACTTGTGCAGAAGCTCGCGGCGCCGCGGGCGGTGTGGCTGATGGTGCCGGCGGCGGCGGTGGACGACACGCTGGCGGATCTGGTGCCGCTGCTCGGCAAGGGCGACATCGTCATCGATGGCGGCAATTCCTACTATATCGACGACATCCGCCGCGCCCGGGCGCTGGCGGACAAGGGCATCGAGTACGTGGATGTCGGTACCAGCGGCGGCGTCTGGGGCCTCGAGCGCGGTTACTGCATGATGATCGGCGGAAGCAACGCCGCGGTGAAA
>JAJZZR010000026.1 GCA_021797465.1 Pseudomonadota bacterium
GCGCGCCGAGCCGGGGCGCCAGTCGTACAGCATCGCGGCGGTCAACGAGTTCGATCCGCTGTTCGACGACATCTACCAGTTCTGCGAGGATCAGGACATCGAGATCGACACGCTGATCCACGAGGACGGCCCGGCGCAGATGGAGATCAATCTGATTCACGGCCACCCGCTCGATCTGGCCGACCAGGCCTTTCTGTTCAAGCGCACCGCGCGCGAGGCGGCGCTGCGGCACAAGATGTACGCCACCTTCATGGCCAAGCCCCACGCCAAGGAGCCCGGCAGCGCCATGCACATCCACCAGAGCGTGGTCGACATCAAGACGCGCCGCAACGTGTTCAGCAATCCCGACGGGAGCCCTTCGCGGCTGTTCTTCGCCCACATCGGCGGCCTGCAGAAGTACCTGCCGGCGGCGATGGCGCTGTTTTGCGCCAATGTCAACTCTTACCGCCGCCTGACGCGGTATCTGTCGGCGCCGATCAACGTCCACTGGGGCTACGACAACCGCACCGCGGGGCTGCGCGTGCCGATGTCCGAGCCGCAGGACCGGCGGGTGGAGAATCGCATCTGCGGCGCGGATGCCAATCCCTATATCGCGCTGGCGGCTTCGCTTGCCTGCGGCTATCTGGGAATGATCGAAGGGCTGCAGCCCACCGATCCGATCTCCGGCAGCGCGCACGAGCTGCCATTCGGCCTGCCGCGCTCGCTCGATGAGGCGCTGCGCGCGCTGCGCGGCAGCACCGCGCTGGTGAAGCTGCTCGGGGAATCGTTCGTGTCGGCCTTCACCATCGTCAAAGAGGCGGAATATGAGGTGTTCTTGCAGGTGATCAGCTCCTGGGAGCGCGAACATCTGCTCTTGAACGTCTGAGGCTGCGAATCTTGCGCGCGGCCGTGGTTGCCGCAATACTCGCGACGCCGCGCGCCGGGCCGCGCGGCCATTCCCTGCAGCAGATACAGGCGCGAACAAAGCATGACGGACAAGATGTTGGGTATCGATGTCGGCGGATCCTCGATCAAGGCCGGCGTGGTGGACGTGACGGCCGGGAAGCTGCTCGGCGAGCTGCTCAGCGCGCCGACGCCGAAACCGTCGACGCCGGAGGCGATGATGCCGGTGATTGCCGCTCTGGCGGCCCGCTTGCCCGAGGCGCAGGGCCGGATCGGGCTGGCTTTCCCGGCCGTGGTCAAGCATGGCCGCGCGCGCACCGCGGCCAATGTGGATCATGCCTGGATCGGCGCGGACGGGGCGGCGCTCGTGCGCCGCACGCTCAATCGCCCGGCGCTGTTTCTGAACGACGCCGACGCCGCGGGGTTGGCCGAGGTGCGCCACGGCGCCGGTCGCGGCGAAGCCGGCACGGTGATCATGCTGACCTTCGGCACGGGAATCGGCTCGGCGCTGTTCACGGCGGGCCAGCTGTTTCCCAACAGCGAGTTCGGGCACATGGAGCTGAACGGCATGGACGCGGAGAAATGGGCCTCGGCGCACGTCAAGACCCTGGAGAACCTCGACTGGCGGGCCTGGATCGAGCGGGTGAACGTGTATCTGGAGCGCATGCACGCGCTGTTCTGGCCGGATCTGTTCATTCTCGGCGGGGCGATCAGCGAGCGGTTCGTCGACTTCGGGCCGCTGCTGCGCTCGGAGGCGCGCATCGAGCCGGCGCAGTTCACCGGCCAGGCCGGAGTGATCGGCGCGGCCCTCGCGGCCGCGGAAGCCGGCGCCTGAGGCCGGCCGCGCCCGGGATCCGCTCGCGATGAGCTGGAGCGCGCGCAGCAAGCTCCCCGAGCTCGGCACGACGATCTTTACGGTCATCTCGCGCCGCGCCCAGTCCCTGGGCGCGATCAATCTCGGTCAAGGCTTCCCCGACTACGACATCGATCCTCGGTTGGCGCAGCTCGTCGAGCGCGCCATGTGCGAGGGCCACAATCAGTACGCGCCCATGGAGGGGCTGCCGGCGCTGCGCGAGCGGATCGCCGCGAAGCTCGCGGCGCTCTACGGTCTGCGCGCCGACCCCGGCGACGAGATCACCATCACCCTGGGGGCGACCGAGGCGATCTACTCCGGCATCCAGGCGGTGGTGGGCCCCGGTGACGAGGTCATCGTCTTCGATCCGGCCTACGACGCGTATGAGCCCGCGGTGCGGCTCGCCGGCGCGCGCTGTGTCCGCCTGGCGCTCGCGCCGCCGGCTTTCGCCTACGACTGGGACCGAGTGCGCGCGGCGCTGACTCCCCGCACGCGGCTGATTCTGATCAACTCTCCACACAACCCCAGCTGCACGGTCGCGACAGCGGCCGACCTCGACGCGCTGGCGCAAGTCATCCGGGGGCGCGACATGACGGTGCTCTCCGATGAGGTTTACGAACACATGGTGTTCGACGGCCGCCCGCACGTTTCGGTGTTACAACATCCGGAGCTGCGCGCGCGCAGCCTCGCCGTGTTCTCTTTCGGCAAGACGCTGCATGCGACCGGCCTGCGGGTCGGTTATGCGGTTGGCCCGGCGCCGCTCACCAGCGAGCTGCGCAAGGTGCACCAGTTCAATACGTTCAGCATCGCGCATCCGCTGCAGTGGGCGATCGCCGAATATCTGACGGCGCGGCCCGAGACCGGCGCGGATCTGGCGGCATTCTTCACCGCCAAGCGAGACCGGTTGCGCGCCGCGCTCGACGGGGGGCCGCTACGGCTGCCTCCTTCGCAGGGAACCTTCTTTCAGCTGCTCGATTTCAGCGCGCTCTGTCCGCCGGGGGACAGAGCGTTCGCCGAGCGTCTGCTCACCGAGGCGGGGGTGGCGACCATTCCGCTGTCGCCGTTTTATGCCGAGCCGCCGCCGCTGTCGCTCGTGCGCCTGTGCATCGCCAAACGCGATGCGACGCTCGATGCGGCCGCCGCGCGACTGCGGGAATTCGTCGAGCGGGAGAGTCGCGCAGGGGCTTGAGCGTGCACGCGCCTCAGCGCCGGAAGATCCACGCCAGGATCGAGATCACCAGGCTGATCAGCAGCATGGTGGTGATGGGAAAGAAGAACTGGAAGCCCGGGCGGTCGATGACGATGTCGCCAGGCAGCTTGAACAGCGGCAGGCGCCGGACCCAGTGCCAGCCGAGGCCCACCAGGATCAGCAGCGTCCCGAGAACGATCAGAATGCGGCTCATGCGCGCGAGTGTACCCGGATCAGTTCGGGCGAGGGGGCGCGGCGGATGCGGTGTCAGTCAGTCGAAGTCGGTGGGCAGATCGGGGTGCAGATGATGAGCGTAGAGCCGTTCGATCTGGGGCGCGAGTATCCGGCCCGTAGACAGCTCGGGCAGGGCGCGCACCGGAAAGAAGTCCACGGCGTCGGTCTCGGTGCCGGGCTCCGGTTCCCCGCCGGTGCGCTCGCAGACGAACATCAGCTTGTAGATGTGGTGGATGGCCGGCGGATGCGGATGGCGCCGCCGGTCGACGAGCGCCGCGAGCTTGACCGCGCGGGCCTCGTAGCCGGATTCCTCACGGATTTCCCGCGCCACGGCCGCCGAGGGCGCGTCGTTGACGTCAACCCAACCGCCGGGCAGCGTCCACCTGCCGTCCGAGCGCTCGCGCACCAGGAGCACGCGCTCGTCTTCGAAGATCGCGCCGCGCACGTCGACTTTAGGTGTCGCGTAGCCGGGCTCTCCGTCCCAGAGTGTCCGGAGGCGCTCGATCGGGATCTCGAGTGCGCCGGCGAGCAGCGCCGTGGCCAGGTCCCGCAGCTCGTGGTAGCGCTCGCGATCAAAAGGGTCGCGGGTGAAGGCGAGGCCGTTCTGCGCCAGCGCCTGTACCTTGCGCGCCCAGTCGAGTACGTCCGCCGTCCGGTCGATGGCCACGGCTGCGCCGAGGTGCTCAGAGATTCCTGATCAGCGCGTCGCCGAACGCCGAGGTCGCCACTTCCGTGGCCCCCTCCATCAGGCGCGCGAAGTCGTACGTGACGGTCTTCTGGGCAATGGTCTTGTCCATCGCGGCGATGATGGCGTCGGCCGCCTCGACCCAGCCCATGTAGCGCAGCATCATCTCCCCGGAGAGCAGGAGCGAGCCCGGATTGACTTTGTCCAGGTTGGCGTATTTCGGCGCCGTCCCGTGGGTCGCCTCGAACACCGCGTGTCCGGTCAGGTAGTTGATGTTGCCGCCCGGGGCGATGCCGATGCCGCCGACCTGCGCGGCGAGCGCATCGGAGAGATAGTCGCCGTTGAGATTCAGCGTCGCGATGACGTCGAATTCTTCCGGCCGGGTCAGCACCTGCTGCAGGGTGATGTCGGCGATCGCGTCCTTGACGATGATCTTGCCGGCGCGCTTGGCGGCGTCCATCTCGGCATTGGCGGCTTTCTCGCCCTGGCTCGTCTTGGTGCGCTCCCACTGCTCCCAGGTATAGGTCGCCTCGCCGAACTCGCGCTCGGCGAGCTGGTAGCCCCAGTTGCGGAACGCGCCTTCGGTGAATTTCTGAATGTTGCCCTTGTGCACGAACGTGACGCTGCGGCGCTTGTTGGCCACGGCGTACTGGATGGCCGAGCGGATCAGCCGCTCGGAGCCCTCGCGCGAGACGGGCTTGATGCCGATGCCGGAGCTGTCCGGAAAGCGGATCTTGCCGTAGGCCTTGGGGAAGTGCTGCTTGAACAGCGCCAGGAACTCGCGATTCTCGGCCGTTCCGGCCTCGAACTCGATGCCGGCGTAGATGTCCTCGGTGTTCTCGCGGAAGATGGTCATGTCGACCTTCTCCGGGTGCTTCACCGGCGAGGGCACGCCCTTGAACCAGCGCACCGGCCGCAGGCAGACGTACAGGTCGAGCAGCTGGCGCAGCGCTACGTTCAGCGAGCGGATTCCGCCGCCGACCGGCGTGGTGAGCGGGCCCTTGATCGAGACCAGGTAGTCGCGGCAGGCGGCCACGGTCTCATCGGGCAGCCAGTTGTTGCATTGCCGGTAGGCTTTCTCGCCGGCGTAGACCTCGAGCCAGTGGATCTTGCGCCGCTCGCCGTAGGCCTTGCGCACGGCCGCATCCATCACCCGCACGCTGGCCCGCCAGATGTCCGGGCCGGTCCCGTCCCCTTCGATGAACGGCACGATGGGATTGTCCGGCACGAGAAGCCTGCCGTCGCGGATCGTGATCTTGCTGCCTGCGGCGGGCGGGACGATCTTCGGGGCGGCGTTGGGCATGGGGACTCCTCGTAATCGGAAAACCTGAGCGACCGGCTGCGGCCGCAGCCGAACCGGCCGGTAATGCTAGCACGGGCTGGCCGGAGGGCGGACTGGGGCAGACACCGGCCCGTGCCTCTCGGGCAGGGGTGCGGCATCTGTGCCACACTTGCCCGAATTATTTTCTGGGGGTTGCCCGCATTATGAATGAGGCCACCGACAACGATGCCGCGGGCGAGATTTCGCTGCTGCGCAAGCTCTTTGCCGTGCATCCCATCGTCGCGCCGGAGCGCTCCGGGGCCGAGCGCCTGAGGCAGACGCTGTCCGTTTGGGCGCTCATGGCCATTGGCATCGGCGCCACGATCGGCTCGGGCATTTTCGTGCTCACCGGTGTGGTCGCGGCCAGACACTCCGGGCCCGCGATCACGATCTCGCTGATGATCGCGGCTTTCGGCAGTGGCCTCGCGGCGTTGTGCTACGCGGAGTTCGCGGCGTTCCTGCCGGTCCCGGGCAGCGCGTACAGCTACACGTACGCGACCCTCGGGGAGGTCGTGGCCTGGTTCATCGGCTGGAATCTGCTACTCGAGTACGGCATCTCCGCCTCGGCGGTGGCGGTGAGCTGGTCGGGCTACGTGGTCGACCTGCTGGCCGGCTGGGGCATCCGTCTGCCGGCTATCTGGGTCCACGCGCCATTTCACGAGAACGCCGCGGGCCATCTGGTGGCGAGCGGCGCCATCATGAACGTGCCGGCGATGCTGATCGTACTGGCGTTGAGCGCCTTGTGTTATGTCGGCATACAGGAGACCGCGCGCGCCACGAACTTCATGGTGGCCCTGAAGATCGCGGTGATCCTGATCGTCATCGTCGCGGGACTGAAGTTCATCAACCCGGGCAATTGGCACCCGTACATCCCGCGCAATACGGGCACCTTCGGCCGCTTCGGGTGGAGCGGGGTGCTGCGCGGAGCCGGGATCATCTTCTTCTCCTACGTGGGCTTCGATACGGCCTCGACCACGGCGCTGGAGGCGCGCAATCCGCAGCGCGACCTGCCGCTCGGGATCATCGGCACGCTGGTGGTCTCGACGGTGCTCTACCTCGCCATGGCGGCGGTCGTGACCGGGATGGTGTCGTACGTCAAGCTCGACGTGACCGCGCCGGTGGCGGTAGCGCTCAATGCGCATCCGGCGCTGTCCTGGCTGCGATCGCTGGTGATCCTCGGGACAATCATCGGCATGACCTCGGTGATCCTCACGTCCATTCTGGGGCAGCCGCGCATCCTGCTGTCGATGGCTGATGACGGCCTGCTGCCGCCGGCCATGGGCCGTTGTCATCCGCGCTACAAGACTCCGTACGTGTCGACGGCGATTACGGGCATCGGCGCGGCGCTGATCGCCGCGGTCTTTCCGCTCAATGTGCTGGCGGATCTGATCTCGATCGGCATCCTGTTGGCGTTTGCGGTCGTGTGCATCGGCGTCCTGGTCATGCGCCACACGCGTCCGGACGTGCACCGTCCGTTCCGTGTCCCGTGGGCGGTGGTGCTGTGCCCGCTCGGGGCCTGTGTGTGTCTCGTCATGACCTACTTCCTGTCGGATGCGACCTGGATCCGCCTGGTGGTCTGGACGTTCCTCGGGGGGCTGATCTACGTTCTGTACGGATTCAAGCACAGCAAGCAACGGACCCGATGAGCGCACCGGAGTCTGACGTCCTGGCGGGGACTCCCGCCGCCGACGGCTGGTGGATGCCGGCGGAGTTCGAGCCGCACGAGCGCTGCTGGATGCTCTGGCCGGAGCGGCCGGACAACTGGCGCGAGCAGGCCGGCCCGGCGCAGGCGGCATTCGCGGCGGTGGCCGCGGCGATCGCCCGTTTCGAGCCGGTGTCGGTCGGCGTCTCGGCGCCGCAACTCGCGGCGGCTCGCGCGCTGCTGCCGGCGCGGGTCGCACTCCACGTCGTGGCGTACGACGACTGTTGGATGCGCGATGTGGGGCCAACCTATCTGGTGAGCGGGCGGCCGGAGCTGCGCGGCGTGCATTGGCGCTTCAACGCCTGGGGCGGGCTAAAGGGCGGTCTTTACCATCCCTGGGATCGCGATGAGCGGGTGGCCATCGAGGTGCTCGCGCACGAAGGCCGCGCCCGCTACCGCGCGCCGATCGTGATCGAGGGTGGCGCGATTCACGTGGACGGGCAGGGCACGGCGCTGCTCACCGAGGAGTGCGTCCTCAACCCGAACCGCAATCCCGGGATGACCCGCGAGCGCATGGAAGCGGTGCTGCGCGACTATCTGGGTGTGCGGCATTGCATCTGGCTCGGGTTGGGGGTGTACAACGACGAGACGGACGGGCACATCGACAATCTGGCCTGCTTCCTCGGGCCGGGCCGGGTCTGTCTGATCTGGACCGACGATCGCGCCGATCCGCAATACGAGCGCTCGCGCGCGGCGCTGGAGCGTCTGCGCGCGGCGCGCGATGCGCTCGGCCGCAGGCTCGAGATCATCAAGCTGCCCATGCCCGGGCCGCTGTACATGACCGCGGCGGAAGCGCGCGGCATCCAGCCGAGCGCGTCGTGCAAGCCGCGCCGAGCCGCGCAGCGTCTGGCGGCGAGCTACGTGAATTTCTACTTCGCCAACGGCGGCATCGTGATGCCGCTGCTCGACCCGCGCACCGACGGGCAGGCGGCCGAGACGCTGCGGCGAGCCTGCCCCGATCGAGAGGTGCTCGGGGTGCCGGCGCG
>JAJZZR010000080.1 GCA_021797465.1 Pseudomonadota bacterium
CTATTCGCGTTTCGGATTGCGGATCGAAGGGCTTGCCGTCTGTCAGGGTGTTCTGGATCTGCAACAGAAGCTCGCGCAGCCGCGGCGCCAGCGCGATCGCCTTGGCAGTCGGATTCATCGCCGTGCCGACACGGACCAGAACCTCGTCATCCAGGAGAAGCCGCAGCGTTGACAGCGCGTGGCTCATGGCCGGTTGACCGAGTTTCAGCCGCTGCGCCGCCCGCGTCACGCTGCGCTCGGTCATCAGGGCGTCGAAGGCGACCAGCAGGTTGAGGTCGAAGGAACGGAGATTGAAGTGATCGATAGAGCGCATGACCGAAATCGATTTGCATGATGACCCCACGGACCATAGCTTCCCGTTCATGACGCAGCAATCCTCCAACAGCGCAGAACCCCCGCTCTCCTTCCGGGTCGGCGATGCGCTCGTGACCCGTATCCCTGAACTCCGCTGGACGAATGCCGATCCTGCCCGGCTCTATCCCGATCTCGACGCCGCAGCACTGGGCGCCTATGGCAGCCAACTTTCGGCCGGCTCCTACAATCCTGATACGGGCAAGCTCGCCCAGGGCACGCATTCCTGGCTGGTGCGGCATGCCGGGCGCGTCATTCTGATCGACACCGCCACCGGCAACGACAAGCCGCGGCCCAGCGCCCCGATGCTGGACCGTCTCGACACGCCCTATCTGTCCCGCCTTGCGGCCGCCGGGGTGACGCCGGAACAGGTCGATCTCGTCCTGCTGACGCATATTCATGCCGACCATGTCGGTTGGAATACGGTGCTGCAGGATAACACCTGGCAACCGCTCTTCACCCGCGCACGACATGTCTATTCCGAAACAGAGGCACGTTACGCCGCCGCCTTGGACGGCTTCGCGCCTGCGCCCGATCTGCCTCCAGCAGATCTCGGCCGCGCGGATCATCCGCCCATGCCGCAGGTTTATACCGATAGTCTGAAACCCGTGATCGACGCCGGCCTGGGCCAGGCCATCGCGATCGACGGCAAGGAGATTGCGGACGGCCTCTCCTTCCATCCCGCACCCGGGCACAGCATCGACCATGCCGTTATCCGCCTACGCTCTCGCGGTGAGGAAGCCTGGTTCATCGCCGATATCATGCATCATCCACTGCAGGCGTACCGGCCCGATCTGCGGTCGGTCTACTGCGAGTTTCCCAAGACAGCAGAGCAGTCGCGCCGCGGTGTATTGGCGCAAGCCGCTGAAAGTGGTGCTCTCTGCTTTTCCGCCCATTTTGCCGAAAGCGGCGCCGGCCGTATCACGCGGAACGGCCCCGGGTTCGCCTGGAAGTTCGTAAATCCGAAGGAAAACTCTGCATCATGAGCGACCTCACCACCGAAAACCGGCTCATCCCGAGTGATACACCGGGCATTTCCCTCCATCTCCGCCGCAAGCGCCGCACCGGCATCGCCGCATTCGGAGCAGAACGCACCCTGCTGCTCATGCATGGCGCGACGCTCCCGGCCGAAAGCCTCTATGACGTGCCGGTCGGCGAAGGCGCTTTCATGGATGTGCTGGCAGAAGCAGGCTTCGATGTCTGGGCGCTGAATGTGCGTGGCTTTGGCGGTTCGACCCGCCCCGCCGGCATGGATGGGGCGCCGGACGCAGCCCCGCCTCAAGTCTCCACCGCGGAAGCGGTACGCGACCTGGCTACTGCTGTGGATCACATCCGGGCCGCGCAGGATCTTCTTCAGTTGACTCTCATCGGCATGTCCTGGGGCGGCACGGTGACTGGCACCTACAGCGCGACTCATCCCACCAATGTCGCGAAACTCGTCCTCATCGCCCCGCAATGGCTGAGCGACGGGCCGCCGCGCATTGATCCGGGTGGCCCGGTGCCGGCCTATCGCCGTTTCGATGTCCATGCCTTCCGCAACCGCTGGCTTGAAGGCGTGCCGACCGAGCGGCAGGAGGAGATTTTGCCCAGCGCATGGTTCGCCGCCTGGGCCGAAATCATTCTGGCGAGTGATCCGGCGTCCAAGGACGGCATCATTCGCGCCCCTGCCGGCGTCATCCAGGATGTGCGGGATTATTGGTCCGTTGGCCGTCCATTCTATGAACCGGAAGCGATCACCGCGCCTGTGCTGCTGCTGCACGGCGAATGGGATCTGGATGTGCCGCTGCCGCGCATGTCGGCCCTCTTTCAGCGCCTCACTGGTGCCCGCTATCGGCGCTGGATCGAGATCGGCGAAGCCACACATATGATGGTGATGGAACGCAACCGCTGGCAAATTCTGAGCGAAATCCTGCTTTTTCTCCGCACATTGCCTGGATAGCCGCCGGTCGCGATGCATCGCGAGTGGTCCTGAAAGCAGTGGGCTTTCGGTAGAAGCTCGAGTGCAAGGGCGTATGCAGGCCGCAGTTTGATGCCGGAATTGGCCATCCGGTTCACTGGGCGTCGTGACAGTCGTCCGCAGGCGACTAAATCTGGCGCCCGATCACACCCGGTGCCGCATGAAGGCGGAAGGTGGTCTGTCCAGAATCCGCTTGAACATTGTCGTAAAAGCGGCCGGGCTTTCGTATCCCTGATCCAGTGCGACGACCGTAACCGGTGTCCCGTCCGCGAGACGCGAGAGCGCAGCCAGGACGCAGGCCCGCTGACGCCAGTGGAGGAGAGTAGTCCCGGTTTCACGCAGGAAAAGACGGTTGAGGCTACGCCGACTCATGGCAAGGCCGCGGGCCCAGTCATCGGCCGTAATCCGGATATCGGGGGCGTGGAGGAAGCGACGGCACAGCTCCAGCAACGCGGGGGACGCAGGAAGCGGCACATGAAGGGGTAAAGCCGCGGCACGGCCGATCTCGTGCAGCAATAGTTCGAACAAAGCCCCATCCCGTTCCCCGGCTTTGTAGTCCGCAGACGCTTCCACCGCTTCGATAAGCAACTGTCGTAACAAGGGCGTCACTTGCAGCACTTCGCAGAATTGCCCGGAGCGTGGTGCGACAGGTGGATCGACATACACACTGCGCGTGCTTGCGCGCTGCATCAGGACCTGATGCGAATGGCCCGCCGGGATCCAGACCGCTTGCTGCGGCGGCACGATCCAGGTACCGTTTTCCGTGTCCACCCGCATCGTACCCACGGCGGCGTAGAGCAGCTGCGCGCGGGCATGGCAGTGCCATGATAGCAAGGTCCCGTCCGGGTAGTCTGTGCCGAAGGCCAATACCGGCCGATCGATGCCGTCGCTGCGGGCGACAGGGATCTGGCGGCTGTTCATCGTGGCGTTCCCGCTTTGGCGCATTCTCGAAAATATCTGACCTATCATCGCAAGCATGGCAAGATTTATCTGTGTAGAGCGATCCTGTTCGAAAGCGGGAATACGGCGTGCTGACCTACCTGATTCTGACTGTCTTTGGCGTCCTCAGCGGTGTGACAACGGTGCTCTTCGGCTTTGGCGGAGGCTTTGTCATCGTCCCGCTGCTGTTCTCGATCCTCACGGTGGATCTGGGGCGGGGTACGAGCGCGAGTCCTGCCGCCATGCACGTGGCGGTTGCCACGTCGACCGCAGTAATGGTGGTCAACTCTTTCATGGCGACGATGCGACACGCACGGCTCGGCAACCTCGTCGCGGCTCAACTCTGGCCACTCGCAGGATACATCGCGATCGGCGCAGGTATCGGAGCGATGCTTGCGACCAGCGCTTCCGATGACGTCATGCGCTGGGCCTTCGTGGCCTACCTGGGCGTGACAATCCTGGATTGCCTGCTGCGGCGCGGCTTCCTGTCCAGGGCAGCAGACGACGGCCCCCTGCCGAGGATGCCGGCCCAGTTTACGGCCGTTGCCGGTATCATCATAGGCACGATTGCAACCTTTCTCGGCGTGGGGGGCAGCGTGATGACGGTTCCGATGAACCGGCGGCGGGGCATGGACATGACTCGGGCCACGGCCATGGCAACGCCGCTCACCCTGCCGGTGGCATTGGTCGGCGCGGGCATCTACATGCTGCTGCCAGCCGATGCCGTAGCGGTCTCGCAATGGCAAGTGGGGAGCGTCGATGGGCTCGCCTTCGTCGTTCTCGTGATCGGGTCCCTGCTGGGCATCCGCGCGGCAGCACCCTTCATCGGGCGGATTCCGGATGGCTGGCACGCCCGGACCTACCTGCTTCTTCTGGTCGTCGTGCTGATCGGCATGATCGTCTGATCGCCCGCGGAAGCAGGCCGTCCGCGCCGTCGTCGGCCTTTCCCTTCACGCGATCGCCGGGGCGGCACAAAATTACGCCCAGGGGCGGTCGCCGACAGACGTGGGAAAGCGCTCGCGAGAGGGAATTCTGTGCACGTGGGTGCCAGAGAGATTAAAGACCGCCCCGCTATGTCGCTGGGGATGGGCGAAGCGACGCGTTTGCGCCGCTACCAGACATAGCGCACGGCGAAACCGAGATCTTGCATGGAGCTGTTATCGCCCCACGCTCCCTCCCAATAGACGTCACCGCGCCAATGTCCGGTTCCGATCACTTTCACTCCCGCGCCTGCCGTGTAAGCTGCTGTTGCTGCCACGGTCGCCGTCTGCACCGAACTCGCGAGTTGCAGCGTCTCAACGTTACTGTAGCGGCGCTGTCCGACGCTGCCATAGCCGCCGGTTGAAACGAACGGTTCGACAGTTCCGAAAGATCGGCGCAGGACCATGCCTCCGGTTATGCCCGCGGAGATCCGGCCGAGATCCGTGGCAAGCGCCTCATAGGTCAGACCCAAGCTGCCGGCCTCAGTCTCCACCACCGTCCCGATCTGTGTATGAGCGTAGGCCGCCTCGATATCCGGAGCCAGGAAGAACAGGCCCTGCCGCAGCGCATACTGCGCCCGCATCGCTGCCACGTCATAGAGTCCAGCCCCGCCGGCACGGGCACCGATGCCGAATTCCGGCACCGAGCGCTCGAAATTGTCAGAGAGACCGCCCACCGCATTACTGAAGGATATCTGGAGATGGCGATGATGATAAATCCCATAGAGGGCGATGCCGGTCTCTGTATTGTTTACCGTGCCGTAGCGGCCACTCGTGCCCGTGAACAACGCATTCACGGCAAAGCCCGCAATCCAGACGGGCGAGATCGGAAAGCCACGTCCGACCAGCGTTCCGCCTGTGTGGAAGTCGAAGTCATTCGCGCTCCCGAAATTCCCGAGCGCATGCATCCAGACGCCCGAACGCGCCGAACCTGCACTATCGCCGCCAAGGATTGCGTCAATGTCGTCGAACAGCGCCTCGTTGATGGCGAACCGGCTCGCAACATAAGCCCGGCCGCTATCGACCAATACCGGCTGCGGGCTGAGTTCGAGATACACATCATCCGGCTGGTAAACAACGCTGGGGAGGATGTAAGGGCCGAAGCTGCCCGCGTAGCCGACCTGCGAGAAAGTCCCGGAGACCCCGCCACTCGCGTGGATAAGGTCGTACTTGCCGCCGATTGCGTAGGTGCCAGAGCCGAGATCGATACCGAGCGCGCCGGAAAGCGTCGCCCGTACGCTCGCCAGCAGCGGAGAATAGCCGGTGCCGATCGTCGGGGTCGCACGGAGCACCAGCAAGCCGCTCCCGCTCTGGATGTAGTCGCCGCCGAGTCTGACCGATTGCCTGGAGCCGGAGAGATCGAATGTCGCATTGTTAGTCACCGCGGCGGAATCGACAATTCCACCGGTTCCTGAAAGCGCAAGCGTGCCGGCATCGATCGTCGTCGCTCCGGTGTAGGTGTTCGCCCCCGTCAGCACCAGCGCTCCGCCACCCTGCTTCACGAGATCGCCGGCGGGACTCCCCGGGGTCGCGTTGGAAATCACGCTGCCGATCGTGGTGGTTTTGCCGCTGGCAATATCGAAGGTCGGATCGCCCTCGAGCACGATCGGGTCAGTTATGGTCGTCGCACCGGTGACACTCAATTCCGCGGGCATCGTGGCCGTACCCAGAAGCGCAAGCGTCCCCGAACCCAGAGCGCTCGCAGATGCGATCTGCAACGTGGCGCCGGCCAGGACCTGGATACCGCCGGTGAACGTATTCGCCCCGACGGGATCAAGGACGATGACGCCGCCGGCACCCGGATTGGACGAGATGATCAGATGCCCTGGCGTGCTGCCATTGGCATTCGAGAAGACGCCTGTGAAGACCAGCGTATGGCCGGCGGCATTCAGTGTGCCACCCTTGCCGGTGATGGTGAAGGAGGCAGACGAGGTGGCGTTGGCGTCGTTGGTCAGGCCGCCACCGTCGAACTCGGTGGTCAGCGACGATCCGACGTCAGATAATTGCCCGCCCTGACCGGAGATATTGGATTGGGAGAGAAGGAAGCTGACGTAGCCGTTTCCAGAATTTCCGGCGACCGAGATGGCGTTGCCGGAGCTGCCGGCGGTCGCCGAGATCAGTGTGAACCCGCTTGCTTCGTAAGAACCGCCGCCGCCACCGCCGAAGCTCAAATATCCGGAGCCGCCGCCGCCGCCCGAATAGCCACCACCGCCGCCGCCTTCGGTGGTGCCGGCTCCGCCGCCACCATAACCGCCCGCCTCGCCGTATCGGGCAACACCGCCAACGAGAGACGGGTAGGCGGCGCCGCCGGTCGCGAAAGAACCGCTGTTCTGCCCAGCGGTGAGAAAGCCGCCCCCGCCCCCACCATGGTCGTTGGGGTTAGCTGCGCCGCCATCGCCGTTGCTACCGCCGGCCCCGGCGCCCGCGCCACTGCCAGAGGCACCTGAGGTCGTAACCTGTCCGCCGCCGCCGCCGCCTCGATTGGAGCCAGCGCCGCCGCCGCCGCCCGCGACCACGACCAATGTGTTGCTCGACTGGTCGAACACGAAGCTACCTCCCCCGCCGCCGCCGCCGCCGCCATAAGTCGAGCTACTCCCGGCCCCACCTGCAATGAGGTTCAGGACCTCGCCCGCGGAAAAATCATAGTGGCCGACGATCACGGCACCGGCGCCGCCTTGCCGTGAATTGCCACCATCGCCGCCCTGGGCGCCCGCGACTGTGATCTGGTAGGTTCCCGTGATCGCGATGCGCAGGGTTTGGGCGGCGCCGGTATAGCCAAAGGTGACGCTCTGAGCCCAGGCATTACCGACAATTGGCAAGCAGGCGAGAAGGATGCCCGCCACGAGAGTCCCGCGGGATTTCGACGCGGCGAGGCGAGATGTCACAACAAGCACAATCCGGAGTTTCTGGCATGGCGGGTGAGGAAACCGCATATCCACTTTCTTGCTTGTGATTCGATGAGGCGAAAATCCGTTTCGTCGTCTTTAGGCAGCAAAGGGTTAATATTGTGAGTATCCGTTCAGGCAATGAGCCGGAAATGACGCCCAAGGCCTTGCCGAAATGGCTCAGCAATGGGGAAGCGACGTCGCGATCGCCGTGCGCAAAGACTCGGGACGAAGTCTCTTGTCGCCCTCAATGAGTGGTTGGGCAGCACTTTAGGTTCTGGCCTCAACTGATCCATGAGGTGACGGCAAGAACGAGACAGATACCTGCGAGGACGTTTCGTGCGGTTTTGTCGTAGCATGTGGCGATGGCGCGCCAGTCCTTGAGCCTGTAGAAGGCGCGCTCGATGAGATTGCGCTTTCTGTAGGCGACGGGGTCGAAGGCCGGTATGGCGCGGCGGTTGGGCATTGGCGAGATCACTGGCCTTGTGCCCTGCCTGGTGAGGAAGGCGCGGAGATCATCGGTGTCGTAGGCTTTGTCGGCGATCGGGTCTTCTGGCGGCGGCATGGTGGGCAGAAGGGCTCGGGCGCCGCTGATATCGGACGCCTGTCCTGGCGTCAGCAGGACGGCGGCGATGCGCCCCTGCTCATCCGCGACGGTGTGGATCCTGGTCGTCCGTCCACCCCTCGACCGGCCGATCGCCTGGCTTTGCACCCCCCTTTAC
>JAJZZR010000347.1 GCA_021797465.1 Pseudomonadota bacterium
CCAGAGAGGTCGGCCTGTATCGGGGCAAAATGTCACAAAGTGAACAAACCTAACGAACTGAACCACAAAAGAAATGTGCGTGGCGCGCCGCATGGCGCCGACTATCTACACAATAGCCCGCACAATATACGCACAGTTCTTTTGCATTCCGATGCCAGCACTCAGGGGCGTACGGGGCACAAAGGCCAGCTGTCAAAAATTGGCTACAATGCGCATCATGCGCCCTTAGCTCAGTTGGATAGAGCGTTGGATTCCGATTCCATTTATGCACTATCATTCGCATCATTCCGCACACAAGCCCCTAGACAGCGCCGCAACCTTCCGCTGAAGGTTAGCGAGCGACTGATCGTGCAGGACAAGCGCGTTCTGGCTTTGGATAAGGTGCGACAGTTTCTGTCGCTCCTTCTCGATCTGCTTTCGTTCAACCGCCATCACCTCATTGATCCACGACTCAAACCGCGATATTGAGTCGGCCAGACCACTGGCGAGCGTGGCACGCATCGCTCGCTGTACATCGGGGCCGATCGACGCAAGCTCGTTGCCCAGATTTGTCTTGGTCTCGCCAAGCCCCTTTCGAATCTCCCTTGCGCAATCCATCTTGAGGGAATCGAGGGTCTTGAAAAGTCCAGAGAATGCGCCGATCGCGGCTCCTATGGCGGTCCCAAGACCCGGCATAACCATCGTTCCGATGACCGCGCCAGCGGCAGCTCCACCGGCTCCGATGCCGAACTGTTCACTCTCGAAATTCTTCACCGCCTCGGCCACGCCCGCATAAAGATTGCCAGCGTGCATCGCGGCACTGGCGGCTCCCACGTTACCCAACTGCACCGCCCTGCCGTTGCCTGTCATTTTCTGGACGATCCGGTACCGCTCGCGGAGTTCTTCGAGCAACGGGGCTTCAAGCCTCCTGGTCGCCTCGCCGGACCACTCCGCGACTTTTTTGTCCATTTTCGCCATGACTCGCGCCATCTCCTCCGGCGCCCTCTCGCTCAACCGAGCGACCGTCTGTTTGACCTGATCCTTGCTTGAACCGGAGCGGATCGCCGCGATCCACAGCTCCTGCATCTCATCAATACCATCCGACATGACGCCGCGCGCGTTCTCCGCGATCGAATCGGAGTACGCCTGGAGTTCATCCTCGACCTTGGCGAGCTGCCGAGCCTGAAATGCCCTCGGATCCGGAAGGCGTTGCGTTTCGAGTTCAGCGATCCGCCGGGTGTACTTCTGTTCCGCCTGCGCCTCCGCCTCGCCGATGCGCTGAACGCAGTAGCGAATCGCGCTCGCCGCCCGCGCCCCGAGAACCATGGTGCGTTCTGACTCCAGCAGCTTGAAGATCTTGGCAACCTCGGCGGGAAATCTGCGGCCGAATCCATCCGGTGTCGTGTCACCTTTCAGCACGGGTTCGGCCGCGACGGCGATCGAAAACACATCCTCGGGGGCGCGGCCCACCTCCTTGGCGAAACGTCGAACACCCGCGCGCCGGGCTTCTTCGACCTGCTGAAGAGGATCCGCGTCACCGACACCCTCTGCATTCGCAAGCGCACGGTCCACTTTCGACATCACAAGGAGGATATGGGGAATGACTGGACGCAATTCCTGAAGGAAATCGCGGGTTGAGCGGCTCACTACCTGTTGAAGATCCGACACCAGAATACAACCATCGGCTTCCCGGCGAATCACATCCCATGCGCGCTGGCGATTCAGCTCGTTGTCCGTGTTCACGCCGGGCGTATCGATGATCGCGATCCCGTCCGGCAGGTGGGCAGCTGGAAAGCCGATGGTGAGCTCGACGACTCTTTCTCCCTGCTTCTCCAGGTCTGTAAGGTCGTGAACCTGCGTACGAAACCGGGTAATGAATTGCTCCTTGAGCTCGGCGGCACGCAAATATAGGAGCTTCAATCGCAACAAGTCCTCGGTGCGATGAGCATCGCGTAAAAGCGCCTGACTTTTCTGTCGGTGCACGTATGCGGTTGCCCGTCGCTCTCTGGCGACGCGCACAAGATCATTGGCTTCCAGAAGTCTCTTCTGGGCGTGTTGTAGTTGTGCATTGGCATCAGCCTCCACTTGCCTGCTGCTCTCCACGCGCGCGTAGGCCTCCAACGTTGCCACCAGAAGCTGTGCACCCCGATGCTCTTGCCGTGCATCATTCAGGACCTTGACCCGGTCGCGGAAATACCACCCGATCAGCAAGGCCAGCACGACGACCCAGAATTTCCACCACGGCGCCGGACGGAGAAAAAACGGCACCGCGGCCGCTGCTGCGGCGAGGCGGCCATCGGCCACTTGCAGATGTCGCCTGGCCGCCGCGAGTTGTTGGCTATCCAGCGACATGGCTAATTGATATCCCCGCGTCCGGGCGTGTTGTGTCAGTTTGGCCCTCACGCCCTGGAGGTGTGCGTCCCTTTCCGCCGCCTGCGCTCGGGCTGCGGCCATCCCTTGTTCAGTCCTGGCGAGAATTGAAGCCGCTAGGGCGCGCCCATCAGATGCCTTCTGCGTCTCGACAACGGCCTCGGTAAGACTCGTGTCGGCTTCGCGATCTGCATCCTCAGCGGCGACACGCCGCCGCGAAGCCTCGTCATATTCAGGCCTCGCGCCCGCCATGAGCGCGGAGATGTCATGATTCTCCATACAGGCCGTAGCGTAAAGATCTTGTCCGAGCCGACTGCGGAGCACCTCGATTTCCGCACTGACTTGAACGCCTTCTGCTGCCTCGATGTCTTCGAACTCGATCATCACCTGGTCACGCAAGATCGCGCGATATGTTGGTCGCGACGCCTTCCGAATGAAGGTGACCGTGCCTGTGCACTCTCGGACTGCAGTTCCGAGCACTCGGTCTCCGAGAATGGCGTTCAAAAAGGTGCTCTTTCCTGCCTTCTTCTCGCCAACGACGACCACAGCAAGCTCCTTGCGCGCGAGCCTGTCTCGTACGCCCGTCACCGTCTCCGTGATGGTCCGGACCACCTCGTCTCCGAGGAAATCACCGTGCCATGCAAGCTCCTCAAGCGTATGAGCCGCCTTCATCACCTCATCCCGCAGCTTCATATCCGCGGAAGCGCCGCTTACACTCTGAGCAGGGGCGTCTGGCGCCTTTCTAGCGACAGGCCTAAGCATCTTCAAGCCTCCACAGGCGTGTCGATCTCATTCCGAATCGCCTCTAACCGCTTCGCGGCAGCCACGAGCAGCTGCCGCGCGGCCCCGAGTCGCTGCTGTTCGAGTTTCATCTGCTCCTCGCCTTGCTGTTTCTCCTTGAGAATGGCCTGCACCTGGCCCTTTATTTCGTCGATATGAATGCGCAGGGATGCATCTAGACCATTGCGGAGGGTCCCGAACTTCTCCGTGATTTGCGAGGTGATACGGGCTGTCGTCTCCGGCGTATTCTGGCGCAGCGCCCCGATCAGGCTGTTTGAGACCTCATCGCGCATGCGGTCGACACGGCTCTTGGTGTTCATGCCTGTTTGGGCAATGCCCACCACAGCCAGCGCAGAAAGCACGACAGGCAAGCCGAACCCCGCTACGACTAAGCCGACCCCCACGACCATGTTTACCCTTAGGCCCTTGATCATGTCTCCGAAGCCCATGCTGGCGCCCTCGATCGCCGAACCGATGCCGCCAATAAACAATCCACCGACCGCCGCCAAGACTCGGTTCGTGCTCGACACATCCTGCTCGCCTCCGGCCACGGTGACGGATGGCGCCAGCGCCTGTCGCACACTGTCCACATTGGCCAGAAACTCCTGCGCCTGCCCCTCAATGTCGGCCTCGAGATCCTTCGTGTGCGACTCGAAGACTCGGGCAAGATCACCGTCCCGCCAGTCCTTGCAACCGGTGTCGAGCCAGCCTTGAAGATGTTGCTCAATCTGCTGGTTGGCTTGGCGTCGGCTAACGATCGCGTCCCATGCTCCGATGTCGACTTTTGCGACCTCCTGTCGAATGCCAAGCTCCGCATCGCTTACGAAACGCTGGTAGGAGGCGGTCGCCTCGCGAATCAAGGCATCCCGACGTCGATCGACTGATCGCAGCAGGCGCTCGCACTGTCTCTCTGCCTCCTCGAGCCTCGGTCGCTGCTCCTCGTAGGCCTTGAGAAGCCTTTCCAGCGGCTGAGCGAGCATTGCCTCCGAGCGCGGAATGAGCTCCGTGACCGCTTCCCGTACCGCGGCCTCGGCCATGCGCAGCGGAGTCAGAAGCTTTACGCGCCCACGCTCAGACACCAGGAAACGTTCGAGGGCCACCTCGAAGGGCACCAGTCCAGACCGCTCAAGCGCGGACGCATCATTGTTTTTCTTGCCGACAAGCGCGGTGCGCGCCGACACGTAGAAAATGCGGGCGTTCGACCCGACCCGCGGCTTGAGGTACTTTTTGGAACGCTTGTCGATGTCGTGGATGTCGTCCTGAGAATCGGCAATGGCATCGAAGTGGTTCCAGATAAAGAACACATGCCGGAGGTTTCGGCCCCCGAGCTCATTGTCGATGAATGCCAGTTCACTCTGCGAGAGCGCCTGCTGACATGAGAGAACGAGAACCAGCGCGTCGGCCTTTGACAAAAAGTCCAGCGCAATTTTTGTTCTTGTCTTGTGTTCGTTGAGCCCCGGGGAATCCACGATCTGCACATTGTTTCGGCAAAGTGGCAGCGGATAGTACAGCTCCATGAGCGAATACGGGCTCTGGCTGATGCGGCCGCTAGCATCATCGTCGTCATCGCCATCCTCGATAACCACGTATTTGCGCAGTTCCTCAAAGCCGACGACCGCGGGCTTCCTGGCCGCATCGTGGTAATGCAGTACCGCGCGCGGCGTTTCCGCGTAGCGCACCTCGGTGATGATCGCGGTACAGGGAGCCACCCGCGCCGGCAGCACGTCTTTGCCGAGCAACGAGTTCACCAGCGTGGATTTACCGCGCTTGAACTCCCCCACAACCATCAGTCGAAATGCATCGTCCAAAAGATTTGCGCGCGCGTCTGTCAGCTGTCGCGCCCGTTCCGTACCGCCGCCGACGCCATTCAGCACGGAAGACACATCGTCGATATATCCGGCGAGCCGCTCGCGCGTGGCAAGGAATGTCTCGAAATTGCAACTCTGATTCATGTATTCACCTTCACAGACTGAGAGGGAACAATCGACATAGTAAGCGCGAGGCACTCGCGGACTTTTGCCAGAATCTCGCTTTGCCGCGACGCGGGAGGGGTAGATGGTGTCGAGTCAATTATGCTCTCCGCCCGCGCCACCAGATCCGTCAAAACGGGGTTGAGTACTTGGCGCAGCTGCTCGAGAAGCTCGGGCTCGGCGCCCGCTATCCAGCTGGAAAGCGCCTCCCTCGCGTTGGCCCGCCCTTGCCGGTCTGAGGCCTCCTTTTTCTTCTGTTCCATCTGGCGCGACATAAAGAGCGCCCCTACCACGGCGATGGGAGGCACAGAAGTACGGAGCAAAGCGATCCCTAAAAGCGTGAGCAACGGCACACGCACATCGCGCTGCCGCGCCACCTCCACTGACTCTGGTTCACTCACAACGCCGGCGGCGTCACCCAGATCGGGGGCCAGCGCCGCGACGTTGTCGACGACAATCTGGATACTGCGCGGCACACCTGAGGTCAGCGATTGCTCCAGCGACGATATGTAGAGTTGCGTCGCATCGCGTAGCGCCGCCTGCACGTCGGCCGACACCTCGGCGGCACCCTCATGCTGAGCATACTCGGGCGTCCACTGCGCGACCCGATGCGACAGACCGATCCGAATGGAGCCCAGGCGTTCTTGCAAGGCCGCCTCCGCCTCGGCCAGAGCCAGCGAGTGCTCCGACTCCAACAAACGCCTCACGGCGCGAAGGCGCTCCTCCTTCGATGGCGCTGATTGGGATTGGACCTCTTCCTCGGGTTCACCAGAGAGCTCGCCTTCGATGCCCCCAATGAGGGCCGCCACCTTTCTATGCCACGCCGAAGTCTGCTGCGCGAGTTTCTTGCACACAGACTCCTCTATGAATTGAAGGACTTCGACCGGCGTCTCAGCGGGATCGGCGGGAAGGAACAGCGCTCGAAGTCTGTCGCCCGCAAACCGTTGTGCGCGAGAACGAATATCCCGGCGGTCCCCGTCCGTCTCCATGAAATCCGCGTGCGTGACGACGAGCGCGCCATCGCCGCCAAGGAGCGGCAGCAATCGCCCGCGAATAAGGTCGCGCTCCTTCTGCGAGAGCATCTGGTTTGCCGCGACACAGACAAGAAAGGTGTCGGCGTGAACCAACTCCGCCACGACACGTTCCTCAAAGTCGAGATCGACTTCGTTCAGAGGTGGGGTATCGAGAAGCGCCGTGGTTCCGAGAACGGCGGCTGGCCCTTCAACCGCTTCCAGTTGCAAACCCGCCTGCACCGGCAACGCGGTCGCAGTCACTCCCCCCGATGTGTCGACAATCTGCCATTCCGCGGATGCCCGCACCAGTATCGGTACGCCATAAGAGCCGCGACCCGTTGGCAACGCGTTCAGCCCAAGCAGCCGGTTGACCAGTGTAGTCTTTCCTCGGCCCTTCTCTCCCACCACCACGGTCAGATGGGTCGCGGTAGCTGCGGGGCCTCCCGCAAGGCTGTCCAGGGCTTTGCCGATGTATTCCGGCGTACCAGCCTCCCGGAGCGCACCTGCCAGGTCGGCCAGCCGTCGTTGCAAATCCCCCACCGCCGGCTCGACGGAGGGATCACTCGCAACGACCGGAGCTAACCCCTCGACGGTCGCGCCACAACCGCCACAGAAACGGGCGCCCGCAGACATTGCGTGCCCGCATTTCGAACACCTCATTACATCCCTCCAAAACGTGGTTACTGACGCGCCCCACAGCTCTCGCAGAACTGCTGGGACGGCTTTCCGGGGGCGCCGCATCGAACGCAACGCCGAAATCGGTTCCCCTCTGTACAGGGCGCACCGCATCCGCATTCGCGTGCATCCACTGGCACGATCGCGCCGCATATCGGACACTCGAAAGGCAGCAGATCACCGACTGCAAGCCGCGGGCCATTCTTATTCGGGATGCTCTGCGACCCCCCGGCAAGAAGCCTCTCATAGTCGCCCGCCTCCACCCATCGGCGAAGCTCGTGCGCTCGAACAACGGTCCATGGATGGCTCTCGTATACCGAGCGCGCGATCTTCGCGATGGCGCCCGTTGCCTCTCTGTCAAGCGCCTCGAAGTCATCGTACTGCGCCAAAAACGCCTCGACGTTGATGGAGGGATAAAGCGCTGTCGGCACCCCCGAGAGCTTCACCATGACGCGCAACGCAGCGTCATAATCCTGGCAAACGAGCAGCCCCATCCGGTCTGCCGACAGCTCCGCCTTGCGCCCCCAACCAAAGAGCGCAACATCGACGCCGGCTGCAATAACCCCACCCAATGGAAGTTGCGATAGGAACCGCGGAAGCATGCGGGCCAATGCCAGGTTCGGCACATGGCGGAAGCGGATATGCCCCAGTTCGTGCCCTATGATGAATTCGAGCTCGGCCGTGGAGAGTTGCGTGATCGCGCCGGTATGGAGAACAATATAGGGCCGCTCGGCGCCGAACGTGTAAGCATTTATGGCACCATTCTCGAGGTAAAGCTCCGGCTCCGGCTTCACGCCCGACCGGGCCACGCAACCACGGAAGATCTCGTAAAGGCCAGAAAACTGGTCTGGCCCAACGCGGGCCTTGCTCCCGATGTTATTGACGCGCCACATCTTCTCCAACGAGTGCTTCATGACGAACGCCGTCAGGTCGTCGAATCCGGAAGCCTCCCGCAATGCATCGGAGGCCTCACGATCGTCTTCATGCTGGATACGGCGGGGCGAGACGT
>JAJZZR010000193.1 GCA_021797465.1 Pseudomonadota bacterium
CCCAGATCAAGAGTTGAAGCAAATACCGTTACCGTGTTTAATCAACTCAGCAGATCCTTCCACTTATCGGCTCGGAAAATCTGTCCGAACTACCCGAGCCACCGCTATCCTCCGCATCCCATACCTGCGGTGTTGCCGCGAAATCCTTTTCTTTCATCCACCTAAGCTTCGCCGGGTCTTCCAGCATTTGGCGAACGATTAACCATGCGCGATAGGCGGGGAAGAAGCCCTCCGATGCCCAGATGACAGGTGGTTCGTGAAGGATCAATTCCTCGGCGCCGGGCAGAAATGACCGAGTAGCGACGAGTCGGCGTTGTCCGTCGTCGAGCTTCACGATAACACCCGATTGATCGCTGTTGGGCTGGTTCATGTGGGCCTCAAGTTTGGCCGTTCCGGGAACTCGATGCGTAGGCCCATTTGAGTCTCCGTGGGACCGTTCGGTCGTTGCTCGTGCCGTGCGTGGATGAATCCTGCTGCGTCGCAGGATGCCCACGCGTTCCTCTGCGCAACACCGTTGGTTGACGTCGCGCGCGTTCAGCGCATCAGAGAGCCGCAGTCGCCGCGTTTAATTTCGTAGTCGCTATACGCAGCACAACAACAACAAAAGCTCTGCGTTGGCTGACAGCTTAGGACACAGCACCGGGAAGAACCACGGGCTCCCGCGATGATTAATGAAGTTCACGACCTCTCCCGTGACAGAGAGAGGAAGTGAATCATGAAACGAAAATATCAGGAAAAAGAGAAAGATAGCGGCTTTTCTCATTATTTGGTGCCGAGCTCACTTCATGAGCGTCGCGCACCACGTCAGCAGCAACGCAGGGCGCGGAGACGTGCAATGGCGATGACATGCTTGACGATGACGACCTTGATTGACGTGATGCGCGAGCGGGCCGGGCAACCCGGGCTGCCGACGCAGGCTTCCCTGCCGAACTTTGAGAGTGCCTTGCGACACTTTGTCGAGGAGCGCGGACTGAAGCCAGACGACCCGATTGGAGGACTCCTTCGGCTCGGGTACCCGAAGGCACTGGCCGCGCACACCACGGCGCTTTTGAAGCGCAAGGCCGACCGACGCGTGATTGCCAATCGCACCAGTGCGCTCAAAAAGTGGCGAAAGCTCGTGGCGGTACTGGATCGCGAGTCAGCCGCCATGGCCGGGGCAAAGCCACCATTTTCAGCGGCCTTGACTCGTCTCATGGAAGAGTGTCGCACCCCAGGTGGCGAACAGATCTCGATCAGAGCCATTGCCCTTCAGGCCGGGGTTCCGATCGCGACTTTGCGTCGCTGGATCGACGGGGTCCATCCAAAAGGCCGCCATGTCGTCCGGTATATCAAGAGACTGGAGCGCTTCTTCGGTCTCGCGCCAGGGGCGATTTTTGACACCCTGGCAGGCGAGCGATTGCCCGACCGCAAAGACAAAGAGATGGATACGCCACGGAACGAATACCGCGCGCGTCTCTCGCGGCAGAGCAGGGACCCCTATCTGCTCAAGCCGTCCGAGTCGAGTGCGGCGTTTCGCGCCGAATGGACCGCGCTCATACAGATGAAGACACAAATGTTCGCGGGCGCAGACGTCTGGTCTGCTGCGCCGGTGGAAGCCGGTGTCCGCAAGACCTGGGTGCTGCATGGTCCGAATAGCGCTCGCGGTGCCGCTGATGACTGGGTCGATTCGAAGAACAACCGCTTGTGTCCAACCGCCGGAAACGTCTTCAAATATGTCGCCGGGTACATCGGTTGGTTGGCACTTCCGACGGAACGTGGCGGGGCGGGGCTGGACGCTGTCGCCTGCCAGTCGCTGTGTTTCTTCACGGATATCCAGCGGCTTTCGCAGTATCTGGAGTGGCGGATCGAGCGCGCCGACGGGGTGATTAGCGGTGCGGTTACGACGACACTGCGGTTCGCTGGGATGCTCCTGCATCCGCAAACCGGATTCTTGCCGCGAAACCCAGCGCTTGGAAGGAAGATGGGCATTACGACCAATCAGGAGTGGGAGCAGCACTGTCATGCTGCGCTGCAGTGGGTGAAGAATTCAAAAAAGGCGATTGCCCCGAAGGTGAGCATGTCGCGCAATCCCTTTGAGCCGATTCGTTCGATTGTCGAACTGCAAAACCCGATGGGGGCGGTCGCCGATGCCGTCCAGCGGATGCAGGCGGCCCGCATCGTCACCGGTGGGGAGGCGGAGGCGAAATGGGGTCGGGACCTGCTGCTGCTGATGCTGCTCGCGTCGAATCCGATCCGCGCGCGCAACGTCAAAGAACTTACGTGGCGAGCGGACAATTCGGGCGACTTGCGTCAAGACGCCGATGGGGGGTGGCGCATCGTCATTCCACGTCAGCGGCTGAAGAACTTGGAGGGCGCTGCGCGCGATGCGGACTACAACTGCCGCGTGCAGCCTGCTCTCTGGCCTCACCTGGAGCGGTATTTGCGCGAGTATCGGCCGCTGCTCGGCGGAGACGCTACCGACTACGTGTTCGTCTGCCCCTCGGGCAAGAACCGCCCCTGGCGGGGTCTCAATCGCCGATTTATGGCGATCACACGCCGCTTCTTCATCGGTACACCGGGGTTCAGTCCGCACGCGATGCGCCACATCGTCGCCACCGCGATCCTCAAGCGCTCGGGCAGCATCATTCGCGCCGCTAAGGCCCTGCATGACAAACCCGAAACGGTGCAAAAGCACTATGGCTGGTTGGTGAACGACGACGTTGCCGAGTGGATGAGCGATGCGTTCTCAAGTGAATTCAATCGCTTCTGAACGCTCTGTGGCCCGTCGATATAGGCATCGGAAGGGCGTGCGTGAACGATGTGCGGGCGATGCTCATTGCGCACGTGACGCCCTTCGCGCATCAACCCGTCGTTTCGGATCGGGCGGTGTGTTGCCCAAGGGTGGGGCTACGGCGAATTTCTCCGCGAGGAATGCATCGATCGTCGCGCGGTGCCAGAAGAGGCGTCGCGAGTCGCCAAAGCGCTGCGGTGGGGGGATTTCGCCCGCCCGAACCATCGCATCGAGGGTCGTCAGGGAGCGGATTCGAAGCAGCTCAAGCATGTCTTCGCGGGTCAGCAGGGGTGAATCGATCATCGAACTTCCTCCATCAGTAATCGCCGAGGAAGTATTGCGATGCGTTTTATATTTTCCCGCTCACGCATTGCGCTTACCGGATGTTCGGTCCGGTCCGGGAGCGGTGCCGCGCTGCGGAAACGCCAGAATGGTGGCGCTCGTATCGGGCGCGATGCGGATCGGGGGTCTCACGCGCCCCTTGTGGACGAAGCGCGCCGGGGCTTGCTGGGCTTTCTCGAACAGCTCGTCCAGGCGCATCGCCATGGTCCCCATGCACAGGTTTGTGTATCGGGCGAGGCAGCGCAGGTCTCGATGGCCGGTGATCGCGGCAAGCTCGTGCACATCGAGGGGCGAGCCGGCCTGGCGGGCGACTTCGACGATGCGGCTGGTCGCTTCGTGCCGCAGGTCGTGCATGTGAAAATCATCAATTCCTGCGCGCGCGCAGATCCGGTTCCAGGCGCTGCGCACCTGATTGACGCTCATCGGGAAGACACGCTCGTGCGTGCGGGGCAGTTGATCGAGAAAGGCTCTGACGTTCGCGCGCAACGCGATGTCGCGGGCGCGGCCGTTTTTCGTCTCCGGCAGGTGGCCCACGTTGCCGTGCACGGTCTCCCAGGAGAGTTTCAGCGCCTCGCTGCGGCGGGCGGCGGTTTCGAGCAGGAACGTGAGCAGGGCCTCGTAGTACGGTACGGCCTCCGGTTCGGCGAGGGTCCGCTCGATCTCGGCCCGAATGGGGGCGAGATAGCGTTTGCGGGCGGATTCGTTCGGAAGCGCTTCGGCTTTCTTGCGCGCAGGCGCGAGTGCGGCCTCGAACGCGTGTTCGCGGGCGAGGAGACGATCCTCGGCACGAGCGGCTTCAAACAGCCGGAGTTCTTCTTCCGCGGAGAGCCGCCGGTCGCGTTCATTGAAATAGCGGGGCCGACGCACGCCGTACATGGGCGATTCGTGCAGATGAATCCGAAGGGTCTTGCGGGCCCAGTTGATGATCTGGGAGATGAGGTCGAGCTCCCGGTCGACGGTTGCCGGCGCATAGTCCTGCTCCCCAATCCGTTCGCTGATGTAGCCTTCGATGTCCTTTGGAACCACGTCGGCGAGACTCTTGAAGAACCACTCCAGGCCGATGCGCGGCGTGTGGCGCGCGGGCAGGCGCCGCCGGGGGGTGTGGGCTTCGCAGCCCGGCGGACGGGACCGGCCGGCGTTCTCGTAGGCGTCGTTGAGGAAGCTATTGAGGGTGTAGCGCTCGACGTCGCAGCCCTTGTGACGCGGACATTCCTCATCGATGTAGCGCTGCACGAGTTCGGCGAAGGTGATTCTGTGCGCGGCCGTGTAGTCGATCATCAGGCCGCGAGCGCGCTGAGCCTCGATCTCATTGACGGTGTGCCGTGCTTCGTCGAGCGAGCGGGCGGAGAAGGACGCGCGGTGCCGACCGGAGCCGATGCGCACGAACCACGCATCGGTGCCCTGACGTATTTTCGGCTTCAGGCCCTGAGCTCGCAGCGTCGCGCAGTATTCGTTCGCGCGGGCTTTCGCGGTGTGGGGGAAGGAGCGGGTCAGCTCGGGTCGGCGCGTGACTGAGACGCTGTAGCGAGAACGGTTTGTGATGGATGCCATAGGGACTCCTGGGTTGGAGTCACGTCTAGGCAACGGGAGTTAAACGCGCCGCCCGAGGGGCGTATAAAGCCGCCCGAAGGGGGTATAAGAAAACTGCCACCGATCTGCCACCGAAGGTGCCAGTGGCACGACGATGAGTCAGTCCTCAGCGCGAAAAACCCTTAAAAAAACCGGGATTTGATGGTCGGGGTGACAGGATTTGAACCTGCGACACCTACGTCCCGAACGTAGTGCTCTACCAGGCTGAGCTACACCCCGATACGGCAGACTTTAGGCCTTGGGTGGGGCAGACCCGGCACGCAAGGTAAGGTCACTTAGTATACTTAAGCCGGGCAGGTGCTTCAATGATCATGCGGCGGAGAAGCGCCTTGATCGCAATTGTGGTTGCGTTACCATCGCCGCCGCGCGAGCAAAGAATGAATTGGGGGGTCATGGCGGATTCACCGATCCGAAGGCGTTCCAGTGCTCTGTCGGGTGCATGCGCAGTCATGCTCGCGATGATGGCGTGCGTGCCGGCGCATGCGGACCTGGTTTCAGCGTTGAACACCTTCCGGCGCGGCGATCACGCTGCGGCATTTCCGGAGTTCCTCGCACTCGCCAAGCTCGGCCAGCCGCTCGCCCAGCTTGATATCGCCTACCTTTATGCTGGAGGAGTGGGCACCGTTCGGAGTAACGTGCGTGCCTACGGCTGGGCTCGTCTCGCGGGACGGAACGGGGAGGCGAAGGGCAGGAAACTGGCGGATAAACTTCGGGTCGTGTTGACTCCGGCGCAGCGACGCACGGCGGCCCGGATTGTGGCGCCCTATACCCCGGCTGCATTGCGCAGAACTTTGCTGCCAACTCTCACCCATGGGCATGGGTGCGGCACCCATCGGAGTACGCACTGCAGGCCTGGCACGTGGGGCAAAATGCCCGAATGTTCGCCGCTGCATATCTACCGATACGTCTACCCGCGGGGGGCAGCAGCTTCCGGTGTGCAGGGTCGCGTGGTCGTGCACTTCACGCTCATGCCGAACGGCACGGCCCGGCTGCCCTACGTGGTCTTCGGACTTCCCGATCACAAATACCGATTCCCCGCCGCGGTGCGCACCAGCATCTTGCGTTCGAAGTATGCGCACCTGCCGCCGGGCGCGCAGCCGGTCGCGTGCAATCTGGTCTTCAGTTTCGTCGAATCACAATTCGACGGTCTCTCGGCTTATCCTCGGCTCGATGCGTTCCTCGACAGAATGCGTCGTCGGGCGCGCAGCGGCGATCCGCGCGCGCAGGCCATCTACGGCACGCTGCTTGCGACGGTGCCGCAGGTGGGTTCCCGGCGCCGCAGCCACTTCTTGCGCTGGCTGGTCAAGGCCGCGCGGGCCGGCGTTGCACTGGCGCAGTACGAAGTCGGGGAGAGTCAGCTCGCGGGCATGGGCTGCGTGCATGATCCGGTGAAGGGCCTGCGCTGGCTGCACCTTGCGGCTGCCCAGGGCAATCCCCAGGCGGAGGTGGCGTTGGCGATCCGCTTGTTGCGCGGCACGCCGTCGGCCGCGAATTGGACTCGGGCGCGCCGCTGGTTTGATGCGGCGGTGGCACACCACGATCAGACCGGCGCGGAATTCCTCGCGGCGATGCTGGCCACAGCGCCCGAGGCGTCGTGGCGCGATCCGGCGCGCGCACTGCAGCTCGAGCGCATGGCGTTCGATCATGTCGGCGCCGATCCCACCGGCTCCGAAATCCG
Organism: Pseudomonadota bacterium; assembly: GCA_021797465.1. Taxonomy (GTDB): domain Bacteria; phylum Pseudomonadota; class Gammaproteobacteria; order Steroidobacterales; family Steroidobacteraceae; genus 13-2-20CM-66-19. Next base: position 6,381 of record JAJZZR010000193.1, read on the forward strand.
GGCGGCCGCCTACGCGGATGAAGGACACTTCAAACGCGCGGTGCATGCCGAGCGCCGGGCCCTCGCGCAGGCGCATGCGCTCGGCTGGGCGCTCGCGCCGCTGCGCAAGCGTCTGGCGCGCTATCGGGCGCATCGGGACTGGTTTGGCAATCTGCTCACCGCGAGGATACCGCCAGCCGTTGCTGGGCGGGGTGCGCCCGCCGCGTCGCAGCCCGTCTAGGTAGTGTGTTCGACCGCGAAATGCGCCAGCGCGGCCAGCCCCCGTTTAAAGGGTGTTTCGGGCAGCGCCTTTAACGCCTCCAGCGCCTGATCGGCCGATTCCTGCGCCAGGCGCGCCGCGTAGTCGAGCCCGCCGGTCGACTCGATCGCGCGGATGATCGGCTCGAGGTCGGCGCAGCCCTGCTCGATGGCCTGACGGATGGCCGCACGCTGCGTCTCGGTGCCGCGGCGCAGCGCATGGATCAGCGGCAGGGTGGGCTTACCCTCGGCCAGATCGTCACCCAGGTTCTTGCCCCGCTCCGCCGGATTGGACCGGTAATCGAGCACGTCGTCGACCAGCTGATACGCGGTGCCGAGGTGGCGTCCGTAGGTGGCGAGCGCCTGACGCAGCGGACGGGGACCGCCGGCCAATACCGCCGCCACCTCGCCCCCGGCCTCGAAGAGCTTGGCGGTCTTGCGATAGATGACCTCGAGATAACGCTGTTCCGTGGTGTCGGGATCATGCGCATTCATCAGCTGCATCACCTCGCCCTCGGCGATCACGTTGGTCGCTTCGGCCATGATTTCCATAACCGTCTGGGAACTGAGGGACGTCATCATCTGAAAGGCGCGCGAGTACACGAAATCCCCGACCAGCACGCTGGCCTGATTGCCGAACACCTCGTTGGCCGTGTGGCGGCCCCGCCGCAGCGAGGAGCCGTCGACCACGTCGTCGTGCAGCAGCGTCGCCGTATGGATGAACTCGATGAACGCTGCGGCTTCAATGTGGGATGAGCGCAGGCCGCAGGCGCGCCCCGCCAGCACCACCAGCAGCGGACGCAGCCGTTTGCCGCCGCCGGCAATGATGTGTTCGGCAATCTGATCGACCAGCGGCACGGCGCTCTTGAGGCGTTGGCGGATGACATCGTCCACCGCGGCAAGATCGGTCGCGACCAGCGCGCGTATTTCTTCCAGGGTCATTAGTCAATGGACTTTCGATAACGCGGCGCATCGTAGCCGACCGTGAGGTGCACCGCACGCCAAAGCGCAAGAAACAGGCGGAAGATTTTCCCGCCGATCCGGCGGCTTGTGCGCGCTCCTGTTTGACCCGGCTGGTACCGCCCAGTAGAATGCCCGCCCTTTCTCAG
>JAJZZR010000096.1:0-1696 GCA_021797465.1 Pseudomonadota bacterium
ATTGCCGAGCACCGCCACGAAGAACAGTACCAGTGCCAGCGTGACGCTCGGCGGCAGGCTCGCGGTGGCCTCCACGACCGCGTGTGCGAGGAAGTGTCCCGCATGCGTCCGCATCAGCGCAGTGGAAAGCGCAAAGCCCGAGGCGATCAACAAAATGACCGCGGGGCTGACGCCGCCGCCGATCTCGTCCCACTTCAGGCAGCCGCTCGCTATCATGCCGAGCACCCCGATCGGCGCGGTGATCTCGATCGGCAGCCAGTGCAGGGCCGCCGGCAGCACGATGACCACCATCCACAGCAGCGCCAGATTCGCCTTGCCACTGCGGGGCAGATCGGTGGTGGCATCCAGAATCGCGAACTGCTGAGTCAGCCGCAGCGCCTCGACGGCTTCCTTGCCGCCCTGCACGAGCACCACATCGCCGGGCTGGAGCATCTCCTGGTCCATGATCCTTGCCGCCAGGCGCGCGCCGCGCCGATAGATCCCGAGTGGAGTGACGTTGAATCGCGCCTTGAACGCCGCGTGGCGCAGGCTGTGACCGACGAAACGCGACGCGGGCAGAATGGCGATTTCGGCAAGTTGCTGATCATCGAGCGGCGCCGCATCGCCCTCCCAGGGCTTCTCGCCGATGAATAGTTTCGCGCTCAGGGTTTTCTCGGCGGCCTTGAGCAGCTCGGGCCGATCCGCGACCACGAGCCGATCGCCACCGCGCAGCTCCAGGGTCGGACTTGGCAGCAGCTCGACGCCGCCGCGCACCACCGCGAGCACCGACATGCCGCCGAGTGCCTCGACGGCCTTGGCAAGCGGCTTGCCCACCGCAGAGCTGTCCTCGCTCAATTCCAGCGCCGCACGAAACTGCCGCTGGGAAGCCTGCTCGAACGCGTGGTCGCGCTCGGGCAGCAGTCTCGGCGCGATCAGCCACAAATATACGAGGCCGATCGCGGCGGGGATGAGCGCGAGGGAAGTGAAGGCGAACATCCCCATGGGCGGCAGACCGGCCTGCTTGGCGACCTCGAGCACCAGCAGGTTGGTCGAGGTGCCGATGGTCGTCCCCATGCCGCCGATCAAGGCGGCAAAGCCGAGCGGCATCAGCATCTTCGAGGGGCTGCGCCCGCTGTCGCGGGCCATCCGGGTCAATACCGGAATGAGCAGCACCACGATAGGCGTGTCATTGACGAACGCGCTCAGCGCCGCCGTGAGGGCCAGCACCAGCAACAAGGTGAACACGGACGAGAGTTTCCACAGCCGAGAGAGCACCCGCGTCAGGGGCGCGAGCGCGCCGGTGCGCACGAGCGCTTGACCGGCGATCATCAAGGAGACGATCGCCACGAGCGCGCCGTTGGCAAAGCCGCGGTAGAACACCATGGGGGAGAGTTCCCCGTGCGCACCGTGGTAAGGCCACAGTGCAAACACCAGCAGCAGAGTGAGCAATACGGCGAGGCTCGTGGTCTCTATCGGCACACGCGGGCGACTGTAGAGGACGAGCGCAGCGACCAACAGCACGATGACGAATGCGCCGTGCCAACTCAGTGTCAGGGTATGCATGAGCACCTGGTCATTTAACCGATGATTATCGCATGCGCGCCTGCCAAGGCGAACTCGTGCACGATCGACGGGCCGGGTGCAAGCCGCGCCGCCCGGCGGCGGCCATTGAGCGGTGTTTCAGCTCGGCCGATCGGTAGGCGCATCTGGTGTATCG
>JAJZZR010000096.1:1706-7704 GCA_021797465.1 Pseudomonadota bacterium
TGGGATTGGCGTATCGCGCCGCTGCTCGAAGACAACGAACAACCGGTGAGCAGCGCGCGGCCGCCGGTCTCGGCAGCTACGTGTGTGCAAGAGGTCATGTGCGCATCATCATCTGGCTGGTCGTCGGTCTGATGGCGGCCGGGGCGCCGGCAAGGCACCGGGTGAGATCGCAAGCGACACGAACATGCCGTTGCCGCAGCTTGCCTGGCGTTGCCTGGGAATGAAGCGGGGAATGGGGATCGAATCAATATGTTGGCTGTGTCTGGAGAGGCACGTGCGATTCAAGTGCGAGATTTCACGGCACGTGGGGCGCCGCCAGGCAACGTGCGGCAATTGATGCGACAAAGCACCTCGGATCCGGGCTTGCTATGGACCGAGGAGCACTGCGGGCAGGACGGCAACGCCGTCCTGCCGTCGGTACGCGTGCCTGCCGGACGCGACCGCTGCCATCTCCGTCAGGATGGTACCGGGCTGTCCACGGAGCCACGGGAATTGGGTCAGGTCCGGGTCCGCGACCTCCGCGCTCGTTATTGCTTCATGCGCGAGCGCGCACTGATCGTCTGTCTCGACGACGAGATAGATCTCGTGCCGCCCGTCGTAGGTGCGGCAATGATAAACGCGTGCCTCGGCGCCCCCGCGCATAGGCGGACTGGAAGCTACCGGGTCTTAGCCGAGGCCGCTTTCGTAGTCTTAATATCGTATTCAAAATCACTACATCACGATGATACTCTTTAAAGAATATCTCCATTGCTCTAAATCCGCTAAGTTGATATCGTTCTATGTATCTACACGATTATCTGAGCATTAATACAGCATGACCACTCCTTCCTACGCGGTTAAGCAATTGGCACAGACCCTAAAGGATGTCCGGCTCACCTGGGGCCTCACCCAGAGGGAACTCGCTGGTCGTGCCGGCTTGGGCCAGAGCCGCCTGGCACTCATTGAGGCAGGCGGGGTCGACTTTCGCACCTCAACCCTGGTGCAGCTGGCACGAGCGCTGGATCTTGAGCTGGTCCTGGCGCCGCGCCGGGTGCTGCCGGCTGTGCAGTCCCTGATCGGGGAGCGGCCAAGACGGCGGGAGGCCGGGCGCGCCTCGGCGCGAAGGACGCCGATCCGGGTACTGCGCCATATCCAGCAACACATCGTCGCGCTTGAGTGTGCGTACCCCTCCAGCCAGGAACTCGCGCACGCGAAGAATGCCATCCAGGCGCTTATCGAGCGGGGGCCGGATCTTGGGGACTCCACTTTCCAGCCGCTGCGTCGCAGCGCTCGCTGGCTTGCGCTCGCTCGGGCAAACAGTGCGCAGGCCCAACCGCTTCTGGCCAAAGCTGCCGCACAACTGCAGGAGTTGCGTCAGATGCTGCCTGCGGCTGCGGACCTTGCGCAGGCGCCCCCGGCCCAACGCGCCGCCTACAGCCTGGAGGATGAGATCTCGTGAATGACGCTGTTTCGGTTCTCGAAGTGCTTTTATACGGCCAAAGGATCGGTATCCTGACGCGTACGGCGGGGGACACGACCCTCTTTGCCTTCAACAGCAGCTACATCGAGGACGAGGCGCGACCGACTTTAGGTTTGTCATTCAAGACACGGGAAGGTGAGCTGCGCACGCAGTTGCAGCCATACCGCCTGCGTCTGATGCCCTTCTTCTCGAACCTGCTGCCTGAAGGGCACCTGCGACAATATCTCGCCGGGCGCGGCGACGTTCATCCGGAACGCGAATTCTTCCTGCTCTGGCTGCTGGGAGAGGACCTGCCGGGGGCGCTGCGCGTCAGCCCTGTCGAAGGTGATGTGCTCCCGCCGGCGTATGCCCGGGAGGCTGGCGCCGAGTCCGACGGGGCGCGTGCCGATTCAAATGTCAGTCAGGCGTTACGATTCTCGCTTGCCGGCGTACAGCTAAAGTTCTCCGCTATAACCAAGACCTCCGGCGGGCTCACCATTCCGGCCAAAGGCGTCGGTGGCCATTGGATCGTCAAGCTGCCCTCGGAGCGCTATGCCGGTGTGCCACGCAACGAGTACAGCATGATGACCTTGGCCTCAAAGCTGAGCATGAATGTGCCGCGGGTCAAAGTCGTGGACATCCGTGACATCGAAAACCTCCCCTCGGGCCTGGGACAGATGCGCGAGCACGAGGCCGTCGCCGTCGAACGGTTCGACCATTACCCCGATGGCACGCGCGTGCACATGGAGGATTTTGCGCAGGTCTTCGATCTCTATCCGGCCGACAAGTACAAAAAGGCCAGTTCCATGAATATAGCCCGGGTGCTTGCCATCGAGACTCCACAGGAGGATGTGCAGGAGTTCATCCGGCGCCTGGTATTCAACGCGTTGATCGGAAACTCTGACATGCACGTGAAGAACTGGTCGCTGATTTACCCCGACCGGAGACGCCCGCGCTTGTCTCCGGCCTATGACTTCATTTCCACGACCGCCTATATTCCGGATGAGACCTCAGGACTTACCTTCAGCCGCAGCAAGTTCTACAAGGATCTCACGCTCGAGGAGCTCGCGCATTTGGCCGACCGGGCAAACCTGCCCGAGAAGCTGGTCCTGAATGCCGCGAAAGATACGGTGCAGCGCTTCCGCGAGGTGTGGTCGCTGGAGCGATCCAACCTACCCCTGTCGCAGGATGTCATTCAGGCGGTGGAACGACAGTTGAGCTTGGTGCCCCTCGCCAGGCAGTAACGCCAAGGACGGACATTCTCGATTTGCATTGGCCGCCGTGGGTTGACCGCGACGTGGATGACTTGCAGATAGCCGCTCTCCAACGTCCAGTCGAGCGCGGCTGCCTGGGTTGCAGTGGCTTTGACGCCCGTGAGGACAGGCGAGAACGCAACGTCCCGCTCGAACTGCCATTGCTCGTGAATGGAGCGGGTGATGAGAATCGAACTCATGGACGATTCCCGACAAATCAGTAGCTTGGCTCAATATCGAGAGACAAGTGCGATTCAGGTGCGAGATTTCGCGGTACGTGGGGTGCTGTCAGGCAATCTATGGCAATTGATGGGCACGGCGCCGAACGGTCCGGGCCCGCCGACCGATCCGGCGTATCCGCTACTGCAAACGCACGGCATCATCGAGCTTCGCGAACTCCCGATCGAACGTACCGAGTGGCACATTCCCGACCTTCCGCGCCATCTCCAGCACGAGGCAGTCTGAAAAGCCGAGCGAAGGCCGCTTGCGGAAGCTCTCGATGGCCGCCGCCACCACATCGGAGTCCTGTACCGCAAGCTGCTGGTGGTTGAGCAACATGTCGACGGCCGTCGCAATCTGCTCCGGCGTGCGCTCATAGACTGCATCGAGCACCCCCATCGTCTCGGCCAGTACCAGCTGCGATACCCATGCACCACTTGCGACGAATTCTTCGGCCGCGCGAACCTGGTCCGCGTCGTCGCGCACAACGAGGCGTACCAATACGTTTGTGTCAACCGCGCGCATGCCGCTTCCGGATGTACTTCCGGATCGCCTCCCTCACCTCCACGGGTTTCGTCCTCGAGCCTTCTTCCGGAAAGAGCGCGGCGTGTACGTCCTGGGACGTATATCGTCCAGCCCTCCGGACGACGATTTGGTTATCTTCTTCTTCGTCCCATTCGAGGACGGAACCGGGACCGACGCCGAGCTTCTTGCGAACCTCAGCTGGCACCGAGATCTGACCCTGTGCGGTCACTTTTGAGTGCGCGATAGCCACCGCAGGACATTACCAGGGTAATTCTTCAGATGCAAGTACGATCGTCAAGAGTGCGAGCGTCATCTGCTCGGAAGAGCCGCCTCACGGTCCGAAGGCTGCTGATCGTGAGCCAAATGCACCGCCACCGATCAAAAAGTCCGCTGACGACCCTTTTGGGAGGTCCGCTACCGACCGCTTTGCGGAAGCCATTTACGATCGACGGCCCTGAAGACCAAGGCAGCGACGGGGCCTGCTGCGAGAACGCGTGGTACAGCGAATCAGAAATTCGAGCCCAGTCCAAGAAAGTCTGGTTGAATCGCTCGGCACGAAGCCAGCAGAATTGTGCAGATCATTGAGAGTGTAATACCGGCGAGCAAGAATGCGCCCAGTGATCGATACCCACGCCAACGTAAGAGAACAAGAAGGACGGCGCCGCCGCCGTCCCCCTCTGCCCATGGCTATTCCTTCACTTCGTCCACGGGTTGATGACCTCTAGCCCGCCGGCCTCGAAAGGTGAGGTATCGCGAGAGGCCACGATGAAGCCTCGTGAGGCTGCGATGGCGGCCACGTATCCGTCGGGAGTCGGGAACCCACGGCCGCCACGCCTCGCCTTCGTGGCAAGTTCCGCATAATGACGCGCTGCCTCAATATCGAAGGGCAGGACACGATCCTGGAACAGCTCCAGTAACCCATCCAGTGCGCAAGTCAGACGGTTCTTCCGCTTTCCCGCGGGCAGAACCGCGATGCCGAACGTCAGCTCAGCGAGGGTCACGGTAGACAGATAGAGCGTCTCGGGGGCTTGCTCGTTGAGCCAGGTGCGCACTGCCCCGTTGGGTTCCGATTTCATCGCCTCGGACACCACGTTGGTGTCAAGAACGATCATCCAATGCTCAATGGTTTGGCTGGCGTCTTGTCGCGCGTACGCTCGATGAGCGCGATGTCCTCATCGGTCAGTCCGACCTTGCGGCCAAGAGCGCCCAGTGCATCGCCCATGCGCACGCGCTTCTCGGGTTTCACGGCGCGCTCCAGGATCTCGCGCACCTCAGCTTCGGTGCTGCGACCGTGCTGAGCGGCCCGCATGCGCAAGGCGCGGTGCACCTCATCGGGGACATTACGGACGGTCAATATCGCCACAGTCGAACACCATCGAATGCGTTCAATGACTGCAAGTATATACTAATGACTGCATCAGGGAAATCCCAGGGCATCGACACGTTCCAGGTGGTTGCCCTCTAGCGCCTTCGCTGGACCAGAGGGCGACCGCGCGCCCAATCCGCGGCGCACGGATCGCGCCGCTCGGCCCTCCTTTGGGGCCGGCGCATGTTGGCAACAGGAATATTGGCGCGCCGGCCCGTGTTGGCAATACTCCGGTCGGTGGAAACTGCGTTTCCCAGCCTTGAATGTGCCGGAAATGAAAGGAACTTTCATTTCGCACTCGGTCTCGGGCCGGCGGCTGGCGATGAGTTGAGGGACGGCGATCAAGACCTCTGATTCGGACTTGGAATATGAGATGAAGGCCAAGTGCGACGCCACGTGCGAATGCCGGGGCAATGAGGGGTAACCGAGGGCAACGATCCGGGGCAGAGTTCGTGCGGAGTTCCCACGAATTTTCCCAAGCGATCAGACACTTGCCGCCGCCGCGATTGCCGCAGCCTGCCTGGCGTTGCCTGGGAATGGAGCGGGTGATGGGAATCGAACCCATAGGCGATTCCCGACAGATCAGTATCTTGGCTCTTTTTGGGTTGCGGCATGGCAATGTCGCACGTTCTAGCGAGGGACTGCCCGGGTAGCTGCTAGCCACAGGCCCGGTATCAAGCCTTGCAGGTTCGGTGGTAACACCGTGCTTGATGCGTAGGCATGAAAGTCAAGAGAGGTGAAATAGCGATGAAATATCGCCGTGAAGGATGTAGCCCCGAAAAAGCCACAATGGAGCGAGCCGATGGCGTCCAAATGTCCGCAGGCCACGGTGCAGCAGGCGAGAAGGCGAGTTTGCTGCACTCACCCGGGGTCTCAGGCCTCACCGAGCTTGGCATGAGAATGTACGGTAACCATGGAGATCCCGGCGGGAGCGCCGAGGGAGTGGCGCAGCCTCTTACAAGCCTAAACAGCGAGGAAGAGGTGGAGAGCGTCGGGAAGTCTGAGCCGTCAGTAGTAGCGACGAAGTCTGGTAACTCGGATGGAGCGAAGGGGCGGCAGTACTGGGATAGCGAATCGACGGCAAACATGCCCCGACACCGAGCGGACTCTGTGCATGACCACTGAGTTGATTCGCTTCACGCAATGGGGCAGAGACGAGCCGCAGACGCGCTACACGGCGCTGATGGGGCTGCTGGC
>JAJZZR010000507.1 GCA_021797465.1 Pseudomonadota bacterium
CCAGATATAGGTCGCCTTGCCGACCAGATCCTTGCCGGGCAGGAAGCCCCAGAACCGGCTGTCTTCGCTGTTGTCGCGATTATCGCCGATCATGACATAATCCCCGGGCGGCACGATCGCGTTCATGCCCTTTTTCTGCAGCAGGAACGCATCCGGCGGCGGTGTGCCGCCGCAGATGTAGCCTTGGGCATCCGTGCGCGGACACGTCGGCAGCGGGTCCTCGGTCACCGCGAGCCGCTCGGGGCACAGCAGCACCTGGTGCGTGTGCGTGCCGAGATGCTCGGTGGCGATCTCGATGTTGCGGTAGCAGCCGTTCTTGTAGATGCCGTTCACCACCAGTGGGATCTTCTTGCCGTTGATGATCAGGCGGTCATCGCGCACCACCACGTGGTCGCCGGGCAGGCCCGCCACGCGCTTGATCCAGTCCTGGCTCGGCTTGAACGGCGGGCGGAACACCGCGACCTGGCCGAGCTTCGGCTCGCCGATGTCGAGGATCTTGGTGTGCACGACCGGCAGACGCAGCCCATAGGCGAACTTCTCGACCAGGATGAAATCCCCGTCGCGCAGCGTCGGCATCATGGAGTCGGAGGGAATGCGGAACGGCTCGAACAGAAACGCGCGCACCAGCAGCACCGCGAGCGCCACGGGGAAGAAGCTGCGCGCGTAGTCGACCGTGGTCGGCTCGGGCTGCTCGGCCGGGTCCCTGCCGGCGGCGCGCGCCGCGGCCACGCGCCGCTTCGCGAGCCAGCTCGCGTCGATCAGCCAGATGACGCCCGAGAGCAGCGAGATCACCACCAGCACGGCGCTGAAGCTGACCACCCGGGCGTCGTAGATCCGCACCACCACCGCGAGCAGCAGCAGCGGCAGCGCCCGGTAGCACCACAGCGTGAGCGTGCGCTCCGGCGGCGGCTGCGCGCCGGCGGCGAGCTGGCGGCGCGGCCGAAACACCCAGTCATCGAGTATGCACACCAGTCCCACGGGGAGGGTCAACCAGGACAGAAGGTCGATGAGCTGCATCAGAATCAACGGCATGAGGACTCCATCTATTGGTCTTGTTGCTACTTGCGGCCCACCTTGAGCACGGCCAGAAACGCCGCCTGCGGAATTTCCACGCGGCCGACCTGTTTCATGCGTTTCTTGCCTTCTTTCTGCTTCTCGAGCAGCTTGCGCTTGCGGCTGACGTCGCCGCCGTAACATTTGGCCAGCACGTTCTTGCGCAACGCCTTGACGGTGGCGCGCGCGATGACGGCGCTGCCGATCGCCGCCTGTACGGCCACTTCGAACATCTGGCGGGGAATCAGCTCGTGCATCTTGTCCACGAGGTCGCGCCCGCGGGTGTAGGCGCTCTCGCGGTGCACGATGATCGAGAGCGCATCGACCCGCTCGCCGTTGATCAGGATGTCCAGTCTCACGAGCGGAGCGGCCCGGAAGTGCGAGAACTCGTAATCGAAGGACGCATAGCCGCGGCTGACCGATTTCAGCCGGTCGAAGAAATCGAGCACCACCTCGGCGAGCGGCAGCTCGTATTGCAGCGACACCTGGGTGCCCAGATAGAGCATCTTCTTCTGCGTCCCGCGCTTCTCCGTGCACAGCTGCAGGACCGCCCCGACGTGCTCGGGGGGCGTCAGGATGTTGGCGATGATGATCGGCTCGCGGATCTCCTCGATCTCGTTGACCGCGGGAAGCTTGGCCGGATTGTCGACGTATTCGACCCGCCCGTCGGTGCGCGCCACTTCGTAGACCACCGTCGGGGCGCTGGTCACCAGATCCAGGTGGTACTCCCGCTCCAGACGCTCCTGCACGATATCCATGTGCAGCAAGCCCAGAAAGCCGCAGCGGAACCCGAACCCGAGCGCGGAGGAGACCTCCGGTTCATAGTGCAGCGCCGAATCGTTCAGCCGCAATTTTGCGAGCGCGTCGCGAAAATTCTCGTAATCATCTGAATTTATAGGAAATAATCCCGCAAAGACCCGCGGCTTGATCTGCCGGAACCCCGGCAGCGGCGCTGTCGTCGGCCGATTCTCGAGCGTGATGGTGTCGCCCACCGGCGCGCCATCGATCTCCTTGATGCCGGCGACGATGAATCCGACATCGCCGGTCGCAAGGTGCTGCTCGACCACCGGTTTGGGCGTGAAGCGCCCGAGCCGATCGACCGTGTGCGCGCGTCCCGTGGAGATCACCCGGATCTTGTCGCCCGCCGCCACCCGGCCGTTGACCACCCGCACGAGCGAGACCACCCCGACGTAGTTGTCGAACCACGAATCGATGATCAGCGCCTGCAAAGGCGCCTCGGGATCGCCACGCGGCGGCGGAATACGCCGGACCAGCGCCTCGAGCAGCTCGTCGACGCCCTCGCCGGTCTTGGCGCTCACTCGCAGCGCATCCTGCGCCTCGATGCCGATGATCTCCTCGATCTCGCGCACGACCCGCGGCGGGTCGGCCGAGGGCAGATCGATCTTGTTGATGACCGGCAGCACCTCCAGGCCCTGCTCGATCGCCGTATAGCAATTGGCCACGCTCTGCGCCTCCACGCCCTGGGAGGCATCGACGACCAGCAGCGCTCCGTCGCACGCGGCGAGGGATCGGGAGACCTCGTAGGAGAAATCCACGTGCCCCGGCGTGTCGATCATGTTCAGCTGATAGCGCTCGCCGTCACGGGCGTCGTAGTAGAGCGTGACGCTCTGCGCCTTGATGGTAATACCCCGCTCGCGCTCGAGATCCATGGAGTCGAGCACCTGGGCCTGCATTTCACGGTCGGCAAGACCCCGGCAGAGCTGAATGAAGCGGTCCGCCAGGGTGGATTTGCCGTGATCGACGTGAGCGATGATGCAAAAGTTACGTATGAGCCGCATGAATCCGGGCCGCGTTCTCCGCCGCGCCAGACTGCCAGCGGCGGGGGGATTATACCTGTCTCAACAGCCGGCGCAGCTCGCCGGCATCGAGACGATGGCGGCAGACGACGGTTCCCTCGAGCAGCAGCACCGGCACATGCAGCCCGTAGCGCCGCTGCAGAACCGGATCCTCATCAACGTCGCGCAGCTCGATCGGCGGGAGCTTCTCGGTCTGCCCGAGCGCGCGCAGCTCGGCCAGCATCTCGTCGCACAGCAGACAGTCCCGCCGGGAGACCAGCGTCAGCACCGCGTCGCTCATGGCGTCGGATCCGGGGCGGCCGGCGGCACCGCGCGCACCGAGGACGCGATCGAGCGCACGGTCAGCGCCGGCGCCTGTCCAACCGCCGTCACCCGATGGCCGTCGACGATCGTGGAGAAGACATACGAAGCGCCCATGTGCGCCGCTTCGATGGCCGGATGCGTCGCACGCGGCTCGGCATGCCGCTCGATGAACACCGATACCGAAGCCAGACCATCCGTATAGACCAGATGATCGACCGGCCCCGGGGCTCCCGGCATCACTTGGACCACGTGCGTGGCCATGTGAAAGCCCGGCGGCAGCCACGCGGCGATCCAGGAGAGGCCGCCGCTCGGCGGCGGCGGCGCGGCGCGGTTGCGCAGCCAGCGGTAGCCCACCGTGGACAAATGCGGCGTGAACGCCGAGTTGGGAATGTGCGCATCGATGGTGAGCGTTGCGAAGGCGATCTGCTCGACCACCTGTCCGCCGTGGTCCACGTTCCAGAGCTGGATCTTCAGCGGCATCCCCGCACGGTCGATCCACAGCCGATAGCCATAACGGTAGCGATCGCGCGGCATGACCGTGATCAGCCGCGTCTCGTGCCGATCGACGCGCAGGCGCGGTCCTTCGTGGATGGCGTAGAACCGCGCGATGTGCCGGTCGTACACCGGCAGCGTCGCGATCAGCGAACTGTCGGGCGGAACGTGCTCGACCAGCGCCTCGTGCCGGTCCGGGAGGTAGCAGGTCAGGCGCGTCCCGGTGCGGATCAACTCCCGCCCGGAACCATCGAGAGACTGCAGCCGCTCCGAGACCACGCCGTTTTTCATGCGGTGAATGATCCGCAGCATCTGCACCCGCCCGCTCTGCCAATGGGCGAAGGTTCCCTGGTAGTCGAGGTGGGTCAGGGCATGATTCATGCGCTCGAGCCACACGGCGGGCGCCGCGGCGCGTGCCACACCGGCCAGCGCCGCGGCCAGCGCTGCGCCGAGCAGGGACGGCCTAATGTGCCGCGGCGGTCGCATGGCCGTGCCCGGCAGCCCGCTGATCGGACCGGGCGGACAGGCCAAGGGGTTCGGGGTTCTTCACCATCAGCGAGGACAGCAGGCCCCCGCCGCTGAACGGCCAGGCGTAGGCGCTGTGCGCCACGACATAATCGGCCAGCTCGGTCGGCGGCATGAGGCTCTGCGCCTGCGTGGACGCCGCCGGCACCATGAAGCCGTTGACCGCGGCCCCGGCCGAGCGCGCCGCACGTTGCACCGACACGCTGGCCATCTGTTGCGGCACGACGATCGGACCGAGCGCATGCCAGCGCAGCCACAGGATCGAGACCGCGGCGACAGCGGCGGCGAGGCCCGCTCCGGACATCACGCGCAGCCACGCCGCGGGACTGCGGAACCCCTCGTCGGGCGCACTGTCCGCGCCGCTCGCCAGTTGCGGCTCGCGCAGCAGCGCGGCGCTGACCCGGCCCGCCACGGCACTCTGCAGCACCACGCCCCGTTCGGCGCGGATCACCGCGCCCATCAGCGCATAGCGTCCCCAACGCACCTTGAGCGTCTCGTCACGGGAAAGACGGCGGGCCAGTAGCTCGCATTCGGCGGCCGGCAATTCGTCGTCGAACATCGCGGAGAGCTGACTGTCGAGTTCCTCGTTCATCCGAGTTCCTCCGTACGGCCAAGTCCTCCCTCGAACACCTCGCGCAGGCGATGGTCAATCGCCTCTCGCGCCCTGAAAATGCGTGAGCGGACTGTGCCCACCGGGCAGCCCATGGTGCCCGCGATCTGCTCGTAGGAGAGCCCCTCGAGCTCGCGCAGCACGATCGCGGTGCGCAAGTCCTCGGGCAACTGCTCGATCGCCGCGTTGACGGTGTGGCGGATCTCATCGGTAAGCACCAGTCCCTCGGGTGTTTCTGCGTCCTTCAATCGGCCTTGCATATCGTAGGACTCATCGATGCTGTCACGGTCGAAGTTGTAATCGACTGGGCTGCGGTCACGCGACACTACCGCGTTCTTGGCGGTGTTGATCGCGATGCGGTACAGCCAGGTATAAAAAGCGCTGTCGCCGCGAAACTGCGGCAACGCCCGATACGCCTTGATGAAGGCCTCCTGGGCGATATCCTCGGCTTCAGCGGGATTCCGGACATAGCGCGTCACCAGCTTGACCAATTTGTGCTGGTACTTCAGCACCAGCACATCAAAAGCGCCCTTATCGCCTCTTTGCACCCGGCGAACCAGGCTCAAGTCACTGACATCGGCGCCCATTCGTGCGCCCCGCTCCTCGGTAAGGAAGGTCGCACGTGCCGCGACCTGAATAGACCCTGAACCTTGGCAAAAGTTCAGAAGTCTTCGTATTTTAAACAGAGTCCAGACATCCTCATATTAGGCTCGCCTGCGCGCAAGTATTCCCGCCCCGGATGCGAGCCGCCAACGCCGCCAGCTCGGGGTCCTCGGGCCGTTCTCCGACCACAAGGTACCGCGCCAATTCAGGGTCAGGCAACTCCAGCAGCCGCGCCAGCGCGCCGCGCTCCACCGCTCCGGCCGAAGGCAGCAGCCTCTCGGCGAACGGCTCGAGCAGCACATCCAGCTCTTTCATGCCCCGCCGGCAGCGCCACAGCAATCGTCGTCCCTCGACATCGAGCGGCGCAGCCACAACGCTAGCTCTGCCGCTGCACGAGCATCTTCTTGATCTCGGCAATCGCCTTGGCGGGGTTGAGGTCTTTCGGACAGACGTCCGTGCAATTCATGATGGTGTGACACCGGTAGAGCTTGAACGGATCCTCGAGCGCATCCAACCGCTCGCCCGTCGCTTCGTCGCGGCTGTCGATGATCCAGCGGTACGCCGCCAGGAGCGCCGCGGGTCCCAGATAACGGTCGCTGTTCCACCAGTAGCTCGGACAGGCCGTCGAGCAGCACGCGCACAAGATACAGGCGGCGGGCCGGTCGATCTGCTCCTGCTCGGCCTTCGACTGCAGGCGCTCCCCGTCCGGCGGCGCGGGCGTCTGGGCCATCAACCAGGGCTTGACCGAGGCATATTGCGCGTAGAACGTGGTCAGGTCGGGCACCAGATCCTTCACCACCGGCATGTGCGGCAGCGGATAGATGTGGATCTGCGGACCGAGGTCGCGCACCGAGGTGATGCAGGCCAGCCGATTGACGCCGTTGATGTTCATGGCGCACGAGCCGCAGATGCCCTCGCGGCACGAGCGACGAAAAGTCAGTGAGGCATCGCGGCTGTCTTTGATGCGGATCAGCACATCGAGCACCATCTGGCCGCATTCGGCCGCATCGAGCTCGAAGGTGTCGACGCGCGGGTTCTCGCCGGAGTCCGGATCGAAGCGATAGATGCGCACGGTACGCACGTCGCGCGCGCCCTGCGGGGCCTTGTGGGTCACTCCGCCGACGATTCGTGAGTTGGCGGGCAGTCGGAATTCAGCCATGGATCGCCTTGCTCAATAGATCCGCGCCTTCGGCGGGATGGTCTCGACCTCCGCCGTGAGCGTCTCGAGGTGCACGGGCCGGTAATCGAAGCGCACATTGCCGGCGCCCTGCACCCATGCCAGCGAGTGCTTCAGCCAGTTCCGATCGTCGCGATTGGGGTAATCCTCGCGCGCGTGCGCGCCGCGGCTCTCGGTGCGGTTGAGGGCCGAGTGGACGGTGGCGGTGGCCTGCATGAGCAGGTTCTCCAGTTCCATCGTCTCGATCAGATCGGTATTCCACACCAGCGAGCGGTCGGTCACACGCACGTCCGCGAACGACTCGTAGGTTCGCGCGAGCTTGCGCGCCCCCTCCTCGAGCGACTCCTGGGTGCGGAACACCGCCGCATCGCGCTGCATGGTCTTTTGCATCTCCAGGCGGATCTCGGCGGTCGGGCGCGAGCCGTGCGCGTTGCGCAGCCGCTCCAGCCGCGCCAGCGCCGGGTCGGCGGCATCCTTCGGCAGCGGCGCGTGGCGCGTGCCGGGAGCGATCAACTCGGCGCAGCGGCGCGCGGCCTGACGGCCGAACACCACCAGATCGAGCAACGAGTTGGAACCGAGGCGGTTGGCGCCATGAACCGAAACGCAGGCCGTCTCCCCCACGGCCATCAATCCCGGCACCACGCTGTCGAGATCACCGTTGCGCGGGGCGATGACTTCGCCGTGGTAATTGCAAGGTATGCCCCCCATGTTGTAATGCGCGGTGGGCTGCACCGGAATCGGCTGGCGCGTCACATCGACGCCGGCGAAGATGCGCGAGGTCTCGGCGATGCCCGGCAGACGCTCGTGAATCACCGCCGGCCCCAGGTGCTCCAGGTGCAGGTGGATGTGATCGTGCTCGGCGCCGACGCCGCGGCCCTCGCGGATCTCGATGGTCATGGCGCGGCTGACGACATCGCGCGAGGCGAGATCCTTGGCGTTCGGCGCATAGCGCTCCATGAATCGCTCACCGCCGGAGTTGGTGAGATAACCGCCCTCGCCGCGCACCCCCTCGGTGATCAGACAGCCGGCCCCGTAGATGCCGGTGGGATGGAACTGCACGAACTCCATGTCCTGCAGC